>JAOUPN010000397.1 GCA_029879905.1 Nitrospira sp.
GGCGGATGCCAACTACGGCTATCAATATGACGATAACGGCAATCTGACGCGCAAGACCTCGTTGGCCACCGGGAATTATACCCAGTACACCTATGATGCCGAGAATCGGCTGACGACGGTGGACGAGTTTGCCGCGGGGACCTCCACCCCGGCGTTTACCAGCACCTATCGCTATGATGGGCTGGGCAGAAGGATCGAGAAGGTCGCCAATGGGCAGACCACACGCTACATCTACGACCGCGAAGATATCTTGCTCGAATATGACGGGACCAACACACTCCAAGCTCGATATACCCATGGTCCGGGGATCGATGAGCCGATCGCGGTGACCAAGGGTGGGAGCACCTTCTTCTATCATCAGGATGGGTTGGGGTCGGTCACGGATTTGACGGACTCCACCGGCGCGACGGCGAAGTCCTACGCCTACGATGTGTATGGGAATATCTTGGAATCCCTGGGCATGCTCGAGCAGCCGTACACGTACACGGGGCGGGAGTTCGATGCGGAGAGCGGGTTGTATTATCTACGTCAGCGTTATTACGATTCAGGATTGGGGCGTTTCTTAAGGAAGGATCCGTTAGGTCTCCTAGCAGGGCCCAATCTATATAGCTATGTGGAGGGGAATCCTTTGCGATGGGTTGACCCATATGGCGCCATAAATTTGAACGTGCCGGGGGCGACAGGAGAAGTATCTGTTTTTGCAAATCCAGGCCCATCCGCAACTCCGCCTAGCTCACGGGGTGACCACCTTCCTCCTCACGTACACCTTGGGGGTAATGGCGGGCCGAGAGTCCTTACTGACACATTTGAACCATACAGTGAAGCGGATGCCCGTCGTATGACAAGGCGACAGAAGAGTTTTTGCAAAAACCTTTCTGATGAACTAAAGGATTTAATTCGCAAGCGCCAATCGGATGTGTATAAATTTGGGAGAGTCATGGCCGTGATCCCATTGGGAATGGATTCAGTGACGGCGACTTGCAAACAAGACCCCATGTTCTGCGCTGAAATCATGCCAGAAATCTATGAGCGGAGAGACGAATTATCCTGTCCATTAGAGGATTGCCGATGAAGAAACGAACGACTTCTTCACGATCAGTTCCAAAACGCGCATCAAGGCATCAATTTGCCAAATTGCTGAAATTTCCCGTTCAATGGCTTGAATGGGGGATGTACCCGCATAAGCTTTATCAGATACAAATAAAGGAGTATGAGCCAGGTTCAGAGGATGCCTCCGAACATTACCGTTATGGCGCCTTTCGATGGTGGCTAGCAAAACCTCTTTCTGACAGTCAGTTGGCAAAATATGTTGTTCTTACATTTCTAGAACCTGATCAATTGATGGCAGGAGCTGCAAGGAAAGACCTGCTCCCCAAGTTTAAACGACGGAAAGTATGCCTAAAAAGCATACTCTCTTTAATGACCTGGAAAAAGTTACACCTATTGTAGTGTGTCATTGTCCCGTCCGCGCGGACAGTGAGGTGTCCCGCGACACTTTGCAGGCGATTTTGTGAGAACTCCCGCCTCAGTGCCGCCTTGTGACCGGGGTCAGAAAGTGGGGTCAGTGCTTGACTTTGCACCGCGTTCCACCACCGTACTGCCCGTCAATCTCCTGCCACTTCTCGCTTGCACAGAATCGGTGACCTGCTAGAATCCCTTCCCATGCCTGCTATCCTGACCTCGTCGCCGTCTCTCTCCTCATCTGCACATCCGGATCGGCCCTTAACCTACGACCACCTCGCAATGGGGTTATTGTATGATCCCGCCAGTCAGGTGACCAACATCCTGCATCAGATTACGGCGAGTGCGACACAGATCAATCAGGCGGATTATGTGTACAACCCGGTGGGGAATCGGACGAGTCTGACAGATCGACGAGGCGCCCAAGCCTTTGGCTATGACAACTTGGATCGGCTCACGAGTGCGAGCCATCCCTTGCTCGCCACGCCGCAATCGTTCACCTACGATCCGGTGGGTAACCGGACGACGGGCGGTTCGGTTGTGAATGCGGGCAATCAGCTCACGGCGGATGCGAATGTCACCTATGAGTACCTCTGACAATGTCAACCTGGTGGTGCCGAGTGGCCATCCTCTGGCGGCGTAGCCGATTCGGCATCACGTTGAGCGCGCCGAGGGTGACGGTGCGCGGTTTGGAGACTGGTGACGAACTGCTGCATCGCCGGATCAAGGGCCAACACACGCGTTTCCGCCGCGGGGCCTGGACGGGGTGCGGGCAGCCCTTCCTGCTGATAGACCGTGGCGAGCGCCGGGATGGTCCGAGACCGCTGGCCCGTGGACAAGAAAAAGGGGACAGGCTACGTTTCTCTCCATAGTGAGGGGGGAGAAGAAAAAGGGACATTCTACTTTTCTGTGGATCAAACTTGCTGGAGTGGCGTAGAGGAGTGGGGATCCACACCAAATCCCTGCGTCAGGTCCGCAGGCTTTGGCAACGTGTAGGCCTGGAGGCGAGCTTCAATTCACGCGGTCAGCCGAGGTGGCGCAAGAAAAAGTAGAATGTCCCCTTTTCTTCGCACGTACGTTTGTCCGTAGAACACTTGATTCAAGAGAGTCGTGTCCTGATCAACCGAGCAATTTTCCAACTCGCGCTCGGTAAGGAACGCAATAATGAAGAAGGCCAATGTCAGATTGATGAGTGCTGATCTGAAGCGCGTCGTAGTTCTTGCTGCTGATGAAGCAGTGAAGCGACAGCATAACTCTCTTAACCACGAGCATTTCTTGCTAGCCATATTGATGACGGATAATCCAGATACCTCAAAGTGGCTCTTTAATGAGAACCTTGACCCTGGCATGCTGAAAAATGCAGTGCAAATGGAACTGAGCACCTGGCATGATGACCGAAGTGTCATCGAAATAACTGATGAGCACAACAACGTTGATCTTCCTTTTTCAAAAGAAATGGCAAGTATATTTACGGATGAACTTTCTGGTAGCCGAGACCGACTCACGAGTCCTCTTGATATTCTAATAAGAATGCTCCAAGCCCCTACCGAATCGATTGAGAAAGTCCTGGCTGAATTAAGAAGAGATGCTAAAGGTTGACGACAACGGGAACCTGACGCGCAAGACGGTGCTCGCGACAGGGAACTATACCCAGTACACGTATGATGCAGAAAATCGGCTGACGAAGGTCGAGGAGTTTGCGGTGGGGAATCCGACAGCGGCGTTCACCAGTACGTATCGCTATGATGGACTCGGGCGGCGGATCGAGAAGGTCGCCAATGGCCAGACCACACGCTATGTCTATGACGGGGAAGACATTCTGCTGGAATACGACGGAGCGAACGTCTTGCAGGCGCGGTATACCCATGGCCCCGGCATTGATGAGCCGATCGCGGTGACGAAGGGCGGGGCGACCTACTTCTATCATC
>JAOUPN010000398.1 GCA_029879905.1 Nitrospira sp.
CTCCGGCGAATCCTGCGGGACACTTTCTGGCAGCGAGGGTTCAGTGCTGGACCCGATTGTGGCCATTCGATACCGCATACACCTGGAGCCGGAAGAATCGGCCACGATCGACATGGTATCCGGCATAGGGGAATCCCGTGAAGAGGCGATAAGATTGGTGAATAAATACCAGGATCGACGCCTCGGAGATCGCTTGTTCAATCTGGCTTGGACGCATAACCAGGTGCTGTTGCGCCAGTTCAATGCCTCAGAGGCTGAGGCACAACTCTATGGGCACCTTGCCAGTTCCATCATCTATGCCAATGCCTCGCTGCGTCCCGATCCGAGCATACTCATCAAGAATCATCAGGGGCAATCCGGACTCTGGGGCTACGCCATTTCCGGTGACCTTCCGATTGTGCTGTTGCAGATTGAGGATCCGGCCAACATAGAATTGGTTCGCCAACTTGTGCGGGCACACGAGTACTGGCGTCTGAAAGGACTGTCGGTGGATCTGGTCATCTTGAACGAAGATCATGCGGGTTACCGGCAGCTTCTCCATGATCAGATCATGGATCTGATTTCAGCTGGGGTTGGAGCCAAAATAACCGATCGGCCCGGAGGAATATTTGTTAGGTCTGCGGACCAAATCGCGGAGCAAGACCGCATCCTGATTCAGGCGGTCGCACGTGCGGTCCTCTCCGATCGCAGGGGGACGCTGGCGGAACAAATCCAAGGCCGCAGCCCTCCGGAAACAAACATTCCCGTCTTTGTTCCGACCCGAACTCACCCCTCAGAGCCGCCGGTCGCCCCTCCCTCGCTGCGTCAGGATTTGATGTTCTACAACGGACTGGGTGGATTCACTTCCGACGGGCGTGAGTATGTGATTACCACCGCGGAAGATCAATGGACGCCAGCGCCCTGGACGAACGTACTGGCCAACGCGCACTTCGGCACCGTGATCTCCGAAAGTGGCCTTGCCTATACCTGGGGCGAGAATGCCCATGAATTCCGCCTCACCCCCTGGAGCAACGATCCCGTAGGTGATTCGACCGGAGAGGCTTTCTACCTCCGTGACCAGGAATGCGGCCATGTCTGGTCACCCACGCCGCTCCCCTGCAGCGGAGCGGCACATTATGTCACTCGGCACGGATTCGGCTACAGCGTCTTTGAGCACACCTCGCATGGAATTCAATCCGAGCTATGGGTGTATGTTGCCCTGGATGCGGCGATCAAGTTCAGCGTGCTTAAACTCCGCAACGTTTCTGGCCGCTCCCGGCGTATCTCCGCCACGGGATATGTGGAATGGGTGCTTGGAGACCTGCGGTCGAAATCCACCCTGCACGTTTTCACAGAAATCGACCCCAACTGTGGCGCTCTCTTCGCGCGCAACCCATACAACAGCGAATTTCGCGGCCGGACGGCTTTTTTCCACGTGGATGACGCGGCTCGCACTGTCACCGGGGATCGCACCGAATTCCTGGGGCGCAACGGCACCCTCCGCGCACCGGCGGCCATGAAACGCACTCACCTTTCGGGCAAGGTGGGAGCCGCCTTGGACTCCTGCGCGGCGATTCAAGTGGGCTTCGATCTTGCCGATGGGGAAGCGAAAGAGGTTGTCTTCAAGCTGGGTGTGGGACGGGATGCCGATGACGCCAGAAACCTGATCACCCGCTTCCAAGGGCCGACCTCGGTGCGTGGCGCTCTCGAAGATGTTTGTCGGCACTGGACTCATACCCTGGGTGCGGTCACCGTGGAAACCCCAGATCCTGCTCTCAACGTGCTCGCCAATGGCTGGCTGCTATACCAGACACTCGCATGCCGCCTCTGGGCGCGCAGCGCAACTTACCAATCGGGGGGGGCCTTCGGTTTCCGCGATCAACTGCAGGATGTGTTGGCACTCATCCACGCCAAACCGCAACTCGTTCGTGAGCACCTGCTTTTGTTTGCGGCCCATCAATTTGTGGAAGGAGACGTGCAACACTGGTGGCACCCTCCCATGGGCCGGGGTGTCCGCACTCATTGCTCGGACGACTATCTTTGGCTCCCATTCGCGACCTGCAGCTATGTCCTTAACACCGGAGACACCGGGGTGTTGGATGAATCCATCCACTTCATTCAGGGGCGTCCGGTACACAGGGATGAGGACTCCTATTATGATCTTCCCGAGCGTTCATCAGAGTCCGCGAATCTGTATGAGCACTGTGTCCGCGCCATTCTTCATGCCCTCAAATACGGTTCACATGGCTTGCCGCTCATGGGCTCCGGTGACTGGAACGATGGCATGAACCTGGTGGGCGAAAAGGGAAGGGGAGAAAGCGTGTGGGTGGGTTTCTTCCTGTATGACGTGCTCATGCGCTTTTCACAGCTTGCCCGCAATCGAGGTGACAATGACTTCGCTGAGCGCTGCACGAGGGAAGCGGCGGGGCTGCGCGACAATATTGAGGCACATGGCTGGGACGGCGATTGGTACCGTCGCGCATATTTCGATGATGGCTCGCCGCTCGGTTCTTCCGGCAACCCTGAGTGCCAGATTGATTCTATTGTGCAGAGCTGGTCCGTTCTGTCTGGCGCGGGTGATCCTGAGCGTACACACAAGGCCATGGACTCAATGGATCAACGTCTCGTAAACCGGGAGCATGGATTGATCCAGCTTCTTGACCCTCCCTTTGACCACTCGACGATGAACCCCGGTTATATTAAAGGATACGTACCTGGAGTCAGAGAAAACGGTGGACAATACACACATGCGGCTATCTGGGCGGCCATGGCCTTTGCCCGACTGGGGGACAACCAGCGCGCATGGGAAGTCTTCACCATGATCAACCCGATAAACCACACGGACTCCATTCAAAAGGCTTCAATCTACAAAGTGGAACCTTATGTGGTATCCGCCGATGTCTATGCGGCACCCCCGCACACCGGACGGGGTGGTTGGTCGTGGTACACCGGCTCGGCAGGTTGGATGTACCGGTTCATCGTGGGTTCGCTCCTGGGGCTCAGCCTTGAGGTGGACAAGCTGCATTTTGCGCCGTGCATCCCCGCGGATTGGGATGGATTCAAAATTCACTACCGCTATCGGGACACGGTGTATCATATCGCATTCACGCAATCTCGCTCCGGGGATCGCAAGATGAGCATCAGTGAAGCTGGCACCGAACTGCCCCATGAGACGCTCACACTTGTTGACGATCACAGGGAACATTGGGTCGAGGTGGTTACCACCATCCCGGAAGATTAAGCACCGGTTCGCGCCATCCACGGGGGTGCGCCATCTTGAATTCGATGCGGAGATTGGGCTGGGAGTTAGGCTTGATGGTTTGAGTATGAATACAGTCCTGGTGCTCGGAACCCCACCCCTGCAAGTTACCCCACCCCTGCAAGTAACCCCACCCCCTTAACCCCCTCC
>JAOUPN010000087.1 GCA_029879905.1 Nitrospira sp.
ATCATGCTTCTGATCGTTGGTTTGATCTCTTATGCGAACAGCGAGTGACTCGCTGCAGATCAGTGGACCAGGAGATTCCCGTTTCGTGACTCAGCCTGGACTCGCGTGAAGTAGAGAAATCTGCAGACGCGATGTGCATGTCCTGCTTCTTCTCTGCGCGTCTGATTCCCCGGCCTCCACTGCTTCATTAAGCAAGCAGCTTGTCGTTCGTAATTCAATCGGCCTCGAGTGTGGAACTCCGGTTCGAGTCCTTCGTTGACTCCTCCAACAACCAACGACCGACGCAAAGCGATCCAGTCCAGCATGATCTGGATGCGAGTATCGTTTGCCTCCTGGCCTAGGTCGATGGGGCGTAACGCAGTGTGAATCCAGCTCTGTCACCGCTGGAACATTCTGCAACTGAGTTTGAGGTCATCTCGGTTCAATGGAGACCTGTGCACAATTGACCAGACGTAGGGCGTGGAACATGCAACCATGTTGTGTGATGCGAATCTACGACCGAATGCCTCCTAGTCTTTAACGTTGTGCCCAAAGCGAGCATGCCGATCATTTCGACGGAGTCGAGCAAGTGAGTAAATCGAGCCCTCCCGTTCGAGCAGAGGAGTGCATCGACGATGCTATGGAGAGCGAGAACAAATAGACAGATCGTGAGCGTGGACGTACTCAACCCTGTGTTCAGAGCCACATGCCTTGCAGCCATCGGGGTTTTGGTTCTGTTGATGCTGGGTGCGGTGGCGATGACGCCGCGTGCGGGATCCGCGGTCTACGTGATCCCCGTCGAGGGAATCATCGACTTGGGCTTGGCCCCGTTTGTGGAGCGTGCATTGGACGAAGCGGCTGCTGCTGGCGCGGCCGCAGTGATTCTTGACATCGACACCTTCGGCGGTCGTGTCGATGCGGCCGTGCAGATCCGCGATGCGTTGCTGCGGGCCAGGGTCAAGACCGTGGCGTTCATCAACAAGCGGGCGATCTCGGCAGGTGCGCTGATCAGTCTCGCCGCGGACACCATTGTCATGGCTGAGGGTGGGACGATCGGCGCCGCCACGCCGATTCAGATCGGATTGCCGGGTACACCAGCCCAGCCGGTCGAGGAGAAGACAGTTTCGTACCTCCGAAAGGAGTTCCGCGCGACGGCGGAGAGTCGCACACGGTCGCCGGAGTTGGCCGAAGCGATGGTGGATGCGGATGTGGAAATTCCAGGCGTGATTGCGAAGGGCAAGTTGGTCACCCTGACGACCGAAGAGGCGTTGCACCATAAGCTGGCAGATTTTCGCGCCGACACGCTGGACGCCCTGCTGAAGGTACTGAATCTCTCGAATGCGGAGATCCGCCACGTCTCGCAAACTTGGGCGGAATCGCTGGTGCGGGTTCTCACGAATCCGGTCGTCAGTTCGATCCTCATCGCCGTCGGAATGCTGGGGATCATCGTGGAGATCCAGAGCCCAGGATTCGGGGTGCCCGGCGCTGTTGGGCTGACGAGCCTCGCGCTGTTCTTGTGGGGACATTGGTTGGTACGGCTGGCAGGGTGGGAGGAGGTGCTCCTGATCGGGATCGGGCTGATCCTGCTGTTGGTTGAAGTCTTTGTCATACCAGGGTTTGGAATTTTTGGGGTGCTGGGCATTGCGGCGCTTCTTGGAGGACTTGGACTGAGTCTCATCGGGGCGGGCGCGACCGGGGCCGTTGTCCTATATGCGGTCGGACAGGTGATCGCCGCCGTATTGCTAGCTGCCGTGTTGGCGCTCGCGTTGTTGCGGGTGATGCCGCGCCTTCCCTTTGGCCGGACGCTCATTCTCGATACGGAGTTGCTGACAGCGGGAGGGTATGCCTCCCAATCGGAATCGGACAACCGGTGGCTCGGGACGCGCGGGACGGCCGCTTCGACGTTGCGACCAGCAGGGGTGGCCCATTTCGATCACGAGCGTGTGGACGTCGTCACCGAAGGCGAATACATCGAAGCCGAGACTCCGATCGAAGTGGTGCGCGTCGATGGAAATCGGATTGTGGTCCGGCGCCTGGTGCCGGAGGGTCAAAGGAGCGAGTCATGAACACACTAGAAACCGGCTTGATGGGGATTCTGACGACCTTGACGCTCACTGTGGCGGGGATGGTCCTGTTGTTGTACCTGATTCCGCTCCGGTTATGGATCGCAGCATGGGCCTCCGGCGCCTACGTCGGGCTATTGACCCTCATTGGGATGCGGCTCCGGCGCGTTCCTCCCGACACGGTCGTGACCGCGAGCATAAGTGCGGTGAAGGCCGGCCTCACCATTCCGCTGAATGATCTGGAAGCCCACTATCTGGCGGGTGGCAATGTCGTGAACGTCGTCCTCGCGATGATCTCCGCCGACAAGGCGGCGATCTCGATGCCGTTCAAGCGCGCGGCGGCGATCGACCTGGCTGGTCGCGATGTGCTGGGTGCGGTCAAGATGTCGGTCCTCCCCAAGGTGATCGAAACACCACGCATTGCCGCGGTCGCGAAAGACGGTATCCAGCTTCATGCCATTTGTCGTGTGACGGTCCGCACGAATCTTGACCGGCTCGTGGGTGGAGCGGGAGAGGAGACCGTGCTCGCCAGGGTCGGCGAAGGCATCGTGAGCACGATCGGCTCGGCGGAGACCCATAAAAATGTGCTGGAGAATCCCGATCACATCTCGAAGCATGTGTTGGCGAAAGGGCTGGATGCGGGGACGGCTTTCGAAATTCTGTCGATCGATATCGCGGATATCGACGTCGGCGAGAATATCGGCGCAAAATTGCAGATCGATCAGGCGGACGCCGACAAGCAGATTGCGCAGGCGAGAGCCGAGCAACGGCGCGCCATGGCGGTCGCGCTGGAACAGGAAATGCGCGCGAAGGTGGTGGAAGCTGAATCCGAAGTGCCGAAGGCCATGGCCGACGCGTTCCGCCAAGGGAACTTGGGCATTATGGATTACTACCGCATGAAGAACGTGCAGGCAGACACGTCCATGCGCGACGCGATCGCGGAGACGGGCGAGGAGCCGTCAAGCGGTCCGAAGAAGGAGGAGCGCGAATGACATGGGAGCAACTGGTGCTTCCTGTGCTTCTGGTCTTAGTCCTGCTGGTTCGGCGCCTGCGTATGCGGGAGGGAACAGATGAGGAGGCACAGGGTGATGAGGTCGAAACGGCGAGCGTTCCTGTGGCAATGGACATGCGAGTCCCGATACGGGAACCACGCAGGTTGGGTGAGGTGCCACGCAGGGTCCGACTTGCCACGGATCCATCTCCAGCCGGGCGGCGTTGGCAGCCACGGGGCGCCGTCAACCCCCGAGATATGCGGCGTGGCATTGTGCTCATGGCGGTGCTCGGTCCCTGCCGAGGTCGTGAGGCCTGGTCGGTGAGGGGTGAGTCGGATAGAGGATAAGGCTCCCGCGGGTGCAGTCATTCCTTGCTCACGTACCATCACCGTGCAGGAGTCTGTCGCCACGTCACCGGCGTCGTTTGGAAAGATGGACGCATGGCAATGGGCACTAGAGCGATCAGACTTCTGCGGAAAGAAATCGATCCATCGATGGGTCCTTCCTCGGCGACTATCCTCAGGGGTTCAGTCATATCGGTGTGATCTCAAGTGGGGGCGGTATAGCGCGATTGCTCCGAAAGGAAGAGCAGATGGGGTAGCGATGGTCTTGCGCGAATGGATGCATTGCCTACGATTGAATCTCCAGAAGATTCGGAGGACCTTTCGGAACGATCTCTTGGAGGTATTAGATCGCTCACAGTCACTTGAATCGATTAACCAACGAAAGGAACAGGCCATGACATATTTATGTCGAAGTCTCTCGATCGTATTGGCATCCGGTATTCTTTGTTTTGGAATCGGCTGCAAGCAAGAAGGACCGGATGAGCAAGCCGGGAAGAAGGTGGATGAAGCCGTGGAAAAATCCGGTCAAGTAATTGAGGAGAGTAAAGAGAGCTCGGTGGAGACGCTGGAGAAAGCCAATGAGAAGGGTCAAGAGGCTGTCGAAAACGTTGAGGAAGCGGCCAAATAACGAACCGTCACATGGGTATTCAATAAGAGAAGGAGTGGACCGATGAGCCTGAAGGCCGCGTATCTCGAAAAGATGGAGACACAATTGCGGGAATGGGGTGCGAAGATCGACGAACTCAAGGCCAAAGCCGACCAGGCTGAAGCCGGTGCCAAGATCGAATGCATGAAGCAACTTGATTCGCTCAAGGCCAAGCGAGATGCGGTGCAGACAAAGCTCGGTGAAATCAAGGTCGCCGGTGAAGAGGCGTGGGAAATCCTCAAGACCGGCGTCGAAAGCGCATGGAGCGAGTTGAAGACGGCGATCGACGGGGCTACGACCAAATTCAAATAGACTGTCTTACGCGCCGGTCTGTTGGCTGGTGGCTCTCCGCGTGTGCACGGTGGGCATCGACTATCTGTCCGTCGCAGGGCACGAGTCGGACACTTCGATGATCCATACGATATTGTTCAAGGCAGGTAATTGAAGCATCGAGGGCTTGAATGTGTCGGATGTTCGGCCCGGTGTGTACGATATGCTCTGCCTCCCTCTGACGTTGCTAGTGGCGACGGAGCATCGGCTCGTGCGCTGGCGAAGCCGGTCGGCTCCAGGCATGCTTGTTCAGGACAGAGGGGGTGCCGACATGATTCAGACTCTGGTGATTGTGGGGGCCTCAGGCGATTTGACCGCAAGGTTTTTGATCCCGGCCATTGCTCGACTTCATCAAGCGGGCAAGTTGCCGGAGGGGTTTCGGATATTGGGGATCGCATGGGACGATTGGAACACCGAGGGATTCCGAAGCCATCTCGAACGGAGGCTGGCGTCGTCCAGTACTCCTAATGTCTTGGGAATGCTTGAAGCCATTCTCGAGAGGGTAGACTATCGTCGCGTCGACGTCACAAGCCGAGACCAGCTGGCTCAGGTTTTGGGCAACATGACGGATCCTCTGGTGGTCTATTTGGCGCTGCCTCCTGGATTGTTCGCCCCGTCGATCGAGTCGCTGGCCGCGCTGAAGTTACCCAAGGGCAGCAAGGTGGTGTTGGAAAAGCCCTTCGGGGAGAGTCTGGAGTCGGCGCAGGCGTTGAATCGTCTCCTGCACGAGTCGTTTCCCGAGCGCGATGTCTTCCGGCTCGACCATTTTCTTGGAAAACAAACGGTGCAAAATATCTTGGGGCTACGCTTCGCCAATCGCATCTTCGAGCCTGTCTGGAACACCCACCATATCGAGCGGGTCGAGATCATTTGGGACGAAACGATCACAGCGGCTGGTCGAGCCTCTTTCTATGATGTCACTGGAGCGCTGCGAGACATGGTCCAGAATCACTTGCTGCAACTGCTGGCGTTGATCGCCATGGAGCCGCTGCATGGTCTGGATGAGCAAACCTTACGGGACCACAAGGTGGCTGTGCTGCGGGCTGTACGCCGCCTCGCACCAGACGAAGTCCTGCGGCAGACGGTGCGTGGACGGTACACTCAGGGAACCATCGGGAAGGAGGAGGTTCTTCCCTACCTGCAGGAGGAGGGTGTTTGGGCGGAGCGCCATACGGAAACCTTCGCTCAGGTGACGCTCTCGATCGACAACTGGCGCTGGGCCGGTGTTCCCTTCATGCTCCGTACGGGAAAGGCCCTGAGATGCGATCGCCGCGAGATCGCCATTCATTTCAAACCCGTGCCTCATTTGGCTTTCGGACAAGAGGCGCAGCCGATACCGAACGTCCTCACTATCGAATTGGACCCCGACCGCATCGCGCTCTCGGTCAATGTCAACGAGCCTGGCGACCTCTGCAATCTTGAGCAGGTCGAACTGGACAAACGGTTCCCGTCAGGAGGGTTGCCGGCCTACGCCCGCCTGCTTCTCGATGTCTTGGATGGCGATCCGACTCTTTCGATTCGTGACGATGAAGCGGAGGAGTCCTGGCGAATCGTTGAACCGATCTTACAGGTCTGGGCCAAAGGCGGCGTGCCGCTGGTCGATTATCCTGCCGGGTCAAGTGGTCCGATGGAGAGCTGACTTCTGGCACAAACAGAGGACGGGGTACTGTCTTATGCGTGAGTCAGTCGAGAAGACCATTTCCTCTACAGAGATTTGCTCGAGAGCCGGTTTCAAACCTTAGAGGAGCCGTGTGAGGCGTTGGTCGCCGACGTCGGCGATTCACCTGAGGGGATCGTGGCCCACATCAGATCGGGCCTCGTCCTGTGAAGGGGGAATGAGTGTGGTCGTGAAAGACGGATGGCCAAGCGCATATAAAGGAAACCATGTCGCGGTCAAGTGAAGACCAGGGCGCGGGCCAGCTGATCCAGCCGGTCCTCGAGCCTTTTCAAAGGTTCATCCATGCTGAAACTGCGGGCGGTATTCTACTGCTGGGTGCGACGATCGCAGCGATGATCTGGGCCAATTCTCCATGGGCCGCATCGTATACGGAGTTTTGGCACATACCCATCAGTCTGGCGATCGGATCTCACACGTTGACGGAAACTTTGCTGGAGTGGATCAATGATGGCTTGATGGCCATGTTCTTCTTCGTCATCGGGTTGGAAATCAAACGGGAAATTCTGGTCGGAGAACTGGGCTCATGGCGACACGCCATGCTGCCCCTGACCGCGGCGCTGGGCGGATCCATCCTTCCGGCGTTGCTCTATGCGGCATTCAACACGGGACTGGAGGGTGCCAAGGGCTGGGGCATCCCGATGGCGACGGACATCGCATTCTCGCTGGGGATTCTCTCGCTACTCGGCACGCGTGTCCCGCTGGCCCTGAAAGTATTCTTGACCGCACTGGCCATCGCCGACGATCTCATGGCGGTGTTAGTTATTGCGCTCTTTTATACTTCGACGATTTCTTGGACAAGCCTGGCGGTCGGCGCGCTGTTCCTCATCTTGCTAATTGGCGCCAACATGGCGGGAGTGCGGCACCCGCTTGTGTATTCGATCCTCGGGATCGGCGGGTTGTGGCTGGCCTTTCTCTTGTCGGGTGTGCATGCCACGATTGCGGGCGTGATCGCGGCCATGACGATTCCAGCACGGACGCGACTCACCGGGCGCGAATTTCTTGAGAAAAGTAAGGTGTTGCTCAGGCTGTTCGAGGTGGTGGTGTCGCAGGACGAACCCCCGTTGGCCAATCCGGAAGAAAGTCGGGTTGCCCGCCGCATGAAAACGGCTGTCGCGCATGCTGGGACACCCTTACAGCAATTGGAATATGCGCTCCACCCATGGGTGACCGTCGTAGTCATGCCGGTGTTCGCACTCGCCAACGCTGGTGTGACGCTCAACGCAGACATTGTCACAATACTCGGCACTCCGGTGGCGTTCGGAATTCTGCTCGGCTTGCTCGTGGGGAAACCTGTCGGCATCGTGCTCTCAGCTTGGCTCGCGATCCGTGGCGGTCTCGCCACGATGCCCGAGGGTGTGTCGTGGCCTCAACTGTGGGCCGTCGGTGTGCTCGCGGGGATCGGATTTACGATGTCGCTCTTCATCGCCGGGCTGGCCTTTCCCCGTGGACCCGTTTTGATGGCCGCCAAGGAAGGTATTCTGATTGCCTCGACGGTCGCGGGGCTGGCCGGGTGGCTCTTGCTGAGACACATTCAGAACAACAAGAAGGATTGAGCCACGACCTCAACACGAGTCCAAGAGCGAGCCCATCGCCCTGTCACACCACGCGAAACGATCCACCTCAAAAACTGAGCAATTCTGATCAGACCGCGAATCGTGCTTCAGGTAGGCTAAATCCAGATCTAAGGTGCACGTCCTTTATGGTGCCTGCTTGTCGGAACGCAAGGCGGTGATGTCGGTCGGTTTGACTATGCTTTGCACCTGGCATTCGACAGTACTTGCGAGTGACCGCAGGGTCACAGCTTATTATTCAACAGAGAGGAGCCTTGTATGCCCACATTCTTAAAAGCCGCGACCGTGCAGTGTTTCTTAGTCACGACCTGTCTTCTCACTGTCATGGCGGCCCAGGTGCATGCCGATGATCGGGATACGACAACGAAGGTAAAAGGGGTGATTTCCCAGATGCGGTCTGGTCTCATCACGGCCACCATGTCCTGGGGCCACATGACGATTCAGTCTGATGCGCTGACCGAGGCAAAGGTCGGCGATGAGATTACCGTGTGGGTCAATGAAAACAACGCGGTCATCGATGCCTACCCCAAAGGGGCGGCACGGCCACATCATCGTTGGGTGAGAGGCAATCTGACCTACACGTCCGGGAATCAGGAAGCGATTACCCTTTGGACTCCAGAGGGCCAGAAGGACTTCGTCGTGAAACAGAATCAATCGAAGTTCGGAAGCTTTGCGGAAGGGAGTCCGATCACCGTGCAGTTGAACGACAAGGGGGAAGTCATCGATGTACACCGCCGGTTAGAATTGGAACTGGCCATTGCCCCGATGCCTCATATCGAGCCTGGTTTCCGGATCAAGTTGGACGGCGTCGTGGAGGACATCAAGTCCGGGCAGGTCTTCGTGCAGACATCCGGGGGCCGCTACAGTGTGGCCGTCAAGACGGCTCCGCACGATGTCAAGGTCGGCGACACACTGACGCTCTGGGTGAGCAGCAATAATGTTGTGGTCGACCATCATCCGAAAGGGAAAGAGGGAGTGCATCGCCTCATCACCGGCAAGCTGACCTATGCATCGGGGGATATGAAAGCGATTACGGTTATGACGCCGGAAGGGGAACAGACCTTTGCGGTACAACACGGAGAAAGCAAGCTCTCCGGAATGAAAGAAGGAACGCCAATTACGATCGAGCTCAACGAAGCTGGCGAGGTGATCGAGATTCGGAAGGCCGGATGAGTAGCGATTCTCGACCGACTTAGGGTCACCGCCTGATGGTGTCTCATCTCTTCATGCGAGCGTTCTGGACATGAGGATGAGGAGAGGGTGGTGGTGATGCAGTGCATCTTGTGGTCTCTCGACGATGATCGATCTGGGAGGAAGGCAAGGGTATGGTTACATCGCCTTGGCGTATGAAAGCCGCGGAGAAGTGGGGGGAACGTGCCCGATGGCTCAGTGGGGATGGACCATTTGCCCTGATCGTTCCCTGTGGTGAATTTTCGTTCTCCCTCTGGGCCACGAAAGATGGCGCGGAAAAAGCGAAAGCCCATCTCAATCAGACGGGCTGTGGTGGAGGGTGTAACCCGCTGCTTCATCACGTCGTTGATCTGAGCGAATGATGTTAGACGATCGAGTGTAGTTGCCCACTGGCCGACTCGTGGGAGCGGTCCTGCTTGTCATCGTAGTCGTGTCACTTTCGATCGTCATGCTCGTCCTTGCTACAGTCAATGGGCACGATGGGAAGGGATGCCGTGAACGCTGCCGATCTGTTGATACGCTGCCTTGAGCACGAAGGTGTGGAGTTCATGTTCGGCGTGCCCGGTGAAGAAACGCTCGAGCTGATGGACTCCATCCTCGGCTCTCGGATTCGATTTGTCACGACCCGCCATGAGCAGGGTGCCGCGTTCATGGCCGATGTCTCTGGGCGACTGTCCGGACATGCCGGTGTCTGTCTGTCCACCCTCGGGCCAGGGGCAACCAACTTGATGACCGGCGTGGCTGATGCCAACCTGGATCATGCTCCACTGGTTGCCATCAGTGGGCAGGTGTCCACAGAGCGCAAGCATGCGCAGTCGCACCAGTACATCGATTTGCAGGCGCTCTTCACGCCCATTACCAAGTGGAATGCTGTGATCGCGACGCCGACGATGATCCCAGAGACGATACGAAAGGCGTTCAAGACCGCCGAAACAGAAAAGCCCGGAGCGATTCATCTGGAAGTGCCCGAAGATGTGGCAGTCAACCAACTCAGCGAATCGGATGCCTTCCTGCCGCTCCGGGTGCAATCACCACATGTTCCGGAGCCCTCGTCCATACAAGTGAAGCGAGCTGTCGCCGTGCTCTCAGGAGCCAAGAGACCACTCATCCTGGCCGGCAACGGGGTGGTGCGCAGACAGGCCGCTGAGGCAGTCCGGCGGTTTGCGCGGGGGCTGAACATCCCCGTGGTGCATACCTTCATGGGCAAAGGGATTGTCCCGGACAGCGATCCCCTGTCGCTGTATACGATTGGGTTTCCGGGAAGGGACTATGCTGCAAGAGTGGTCGAACAGGCTGATGTGGTGGTGGCCGTCGGGTACGACTTCGTCGAATACGCGCCCTGTTTATGGAATCCCAACCGAGACAAACGCATCGTCCACATCGATGTTGCTCCGGCGGACGTCGATGCGCACTACGTCATCGATGTGGGCGTGCTGGGCGATGTGGGGCAGGCACTCGACCGGATCGCGGACGGGATGGCCGCGTTCGAACCGCTCTGGGCGGAACGAGGGCGCGAGGCTGTCGTCTCCGGTCTACGCCGCGAATACAGCGGCAAACCCGGCTGGCCGCTGCGTCCGCAGCAGGTCATCCAAGAACTCCGTAGCGTGCTCGCACCAGATGATCTGGTGGTGTGCGATGTCGGAGCCCATAAGCTGTGGATGGCACGCATGTTTCCCTGTCAGACTCCCAATACCTGCATCATCTCGAACGGCTTTGCTGCGATGGGGATTGCGGTGCCAGGGGCGGTGGCGGCCCAACTACTTTTTCCCTCGCGCCGAGTCGTTGCCGTGACAGGCGATGGGGGCTTCTTGATGAACGCCTCGGAGCTGGAAACCGTGGTTCGGTTGCAACTCCCGCTCGTGATCCTGATCTGGCGTGACAACGGCTATGGCGTGATCCGGTGGAAACAGATGCTCCGGTTCGGCCGCACCTCGTCCGTGGACTTCGACAATCCCGATCTGGTCGCCTACGCGCGGGCCTTTGGCGCCGCAGGATTTCGAGTGGAAGGCCCATCCGAGCTCACGCCGATCCTGCAGGAAGCGTTCACAATGAAGGGTCCCGCTGTGATCGATTGTCCAGTGGAATATGGAGAAAATCTTCGAATAACCGAACATCTGAAGCGCGTGCCTTAGACCGTTCTCGTGAAATCCGTCTTCCTCGCCACCCATCAGCTCTCGCCGCCGGTATTGGTGAGGAGTTTCGCTACCGTCGCAATAGGGGTCGCCATCGTGATGATGGTTCACAACGGTACGGAACTGGTCGAGGGGAATCTATGAGCCTTGAAACTGACCCACTACCGAAAAATCGAATAGTCGAGTTCCCTGTGGTATGCGTTTGTGGTGATTAGACAAACCCGTAGTGGATTGTGAGAATTGTGAGACAGTTTTTCGCATGAACGAGGACGGCATCAATCGACCGACTCCTTAACGGTCCGTCTGAGGAGATTACCATGAGCGTGACGCAACAGCAGGTACAACGCAGCTCTACCAGTTCCACCCCAACCAGCCGTCTCCAGCCGGCCGACAGTGGGCCTGGTGCCCGAAAGAATCTTGGGCAGGCAAAGGTGCCGCCACGCAAGACGTGGCTCTGGTTCGTGCTCATCCTCCTCGCCAACTTCTTGCTTGGGAGACTCCTGCTCCCGAGTCCGGAAGCGCCTGGCACAGTGCCCTATACCCTCTTCAAGCATGAAGTGGGGAAGCGCAACGTCGCGGCGATCTACAGTCAGGG
Source organism: Nitrospira sp. (assembly GCA_029879905.1). Taxonomy (GTDB): domain Bacteria; phylum Nitrospirota; class Nitrospiria; order Nitrospirales; family Nitrospiraceae; genus Nitrospira_D. The sequence continues at coordinate 11,522 of JAOUPN010000087.1, forward strand.
GAGCACTCTTACGGGGCGATTCACGAACTCGATCCTGTATCAGCCGTTGGGTGAACAGGATTCGGAATCCAGTGGCGGAGCCACAACGAAGAGCGAAAAGAATTGGGCACCCGGTGGTGAGCCCAACGCGACAGACGAGCGCGATAGAAGCACCGGCAGCGTGTCCCAACCCATCAGTGTCTTCATGACGACCGTACCCTCCTTTGTAGACCCTGGGTTGGAACACTTCTTAATTACGAACGGAGTTGAGATCAGTGCAAAACCGATTCAAGAAGGTGGCAACCCATGGGCGACGATCTTTTTTAGCTTCGGCCCGGGTCTGCTCTTCATCGGCTTTTATATCTGGCTCTTCCGTCGGGCTGCGCAGCAAGGCGGTGGGATGACGGGCGGAGGACTGATGGACATGGGCAAAAGCAGAGCTCGACGCTATGACCAGGAGCAA
>JAOUPN010000399.1 GCA_029879905.1 Nitrospira sp.
CACTCGGTCCGAACGGGACCCCTCGTCCGGGCTTCACCAGGAAGATATCGACGATTTTCTTTCGATGAAGTCCCGGACTTACATGGGGTTTGGGTCTCATGCGTGGCTCAAATCCGCTCCATCTGGCGCGTGGAAGCGGAGGGTCGATTCGTTCGGCAAAGGTGTAGATGTAGCCCTCTACGATGTTGAGGCCAAAGGCCGACAGCAGCCCACAGGTTGTGGCTAATTCTGAAAAGTAGTCATACGCCACGATGGTGACTTCAATGCGGCCATCCTGTTGTCTCATAAATGTGGCATCGCACGGATGTTCCGGCGTCAACTGAGATACCAATTGGATATGTTGGGCAATGACTTGGTGGTCAAATCGGAGGAAATAGTCCGGGTCCATGCGGGTGACGAAGTCATGGAGGACGGCAGGCGGAATATTCTGACACAGCGGCTGGAGACTGGTGAGTTGCTCGTCGGTGTTCATAGTTGCGGTCCTTTTTATCGTCCTAGCCCCAGCGCTCACGGGTATGTTGCCATGACGAGCGTTCGTGGAGCAAACGCGCCGTCACCTCATCTATGGAACGTATACGGACCAGCGTTTCCCGTAGGCGAGGTATTTGTTCCGGCTCATGTGAAGAAAAATGCCATGCGCAGACGTGAAGACGGATGTCAAGATTTTGGAATTTTCCACGAGGATTCATACAGTTCTCTCGTGACACCACTGCACGATGTCTCGACAACTGGTATAAATAACGCAGACTAGTATACCGGAATGTGCTGAGTCAGTATAATACCATCCGATGATACGTCGTTCGATACCACCTGAGGATAAGCCGCCCCCGACATCGATCCCATCGATACCAGACAGACCGGACCCTCGACCGATTCTGCTTGCCTCCAAAAGGAACGCCGAGCAGGTGCGGACAATTCTTTCTGCCTACCACTTACAGGACTGTGACCAGGCGGATCGCAATCTCCAGTCCATGGCGGGCGAGCCGCATGAGCGTCTCCAACTGGCTGAGATTCTCCCCACATTGATGGAGGCCGTTGCCCGTACGGCGAATCCTGATCAGGCATTGACCCATTGGGATCGATTGCTGGAGGGAATAGCACGGTCATCGCTCTTTGCCTATGTAGGCCGTTCGCCCCGCATACTGAATCTTCTTTGTACGATCTTTGGGAACAGCGATGCTCTGGCCTTTACTGTCATCCGTGATCCTATGCTGGTCTATTGGCTGGCGGAAGAGGGTGTGCTGACCAAGGTGCCGACCAGGAAGGGCATGGAAGAGGCCGCTCGCAAAGCGGTCGGTCGGATGAGACGAAAAGATATGAAGTTGGAGGCGCTACGACGTGTCCGTCGGCGTGAGATGCTTCGGATCGGTGTGCGCGATCTGTTGCATGTGGCTGATGTACCGGAAACCACTGCGGCGTTGTCGGATTTGGCCGGCGCCTTGATCCATGCGGCGTACAAGATCGTCGATGCGGATTTGCGGAAGCACTACGGCGTCCCGATGCACAAGAACGGGCAGGGGGAGTGGACGAAGACCGGCTTTGCCGTCATCGGAATGGGAAAGTTGGGAGGGCACGAACTCAACTATAGTTCCGATGTGGATCTGATCTATGTCTATGCCTCGGATGCCGGAGAAACAAGGCCGCCGAAGGTGGGGGGCAGAACCCAGCCTGGCGCTGTCGGGACGTCGAACGAGGAATATTTCGAGATACTGTCGCGTGATCTGACCAAGGCATTGGCGGAACACACACAGGAGGGTCATATCTTTCGCGTGGATCTCCGTTTGCGAGCCGAAGGGACGGTGGGGCAACTGGCCAGGTCGCTCGACGATTACACCAAATATTATGACACACGCGGAGCCGTCTGGGAGCGCTTGGCGTTGCTCAAGGCCTGGCCGGTGGCGGGTTCCAGAGAGGTAGGGAAAACATTCGTCAAGATGGTAAGGCCGTTCGTTCTCGGCCGATCAGAGGAACAGGTAGACTTCGTACATGCTCTCGGCATTGTTCGAGATGTGCGGGACGTGAAGGATAGGATCGATACCAAGATCGCCGGTCGACGCCAAGAACGGCGCAATGTGAAACTGGGAATCGGCGGTATTCGTGAGATTGAGTTTCTGGTCCAGACCATTCAAGTCATTGCAGGAAACAGATTGGCCGGGCTGATTGATCGCAACACGATCGGATCATTAAATCGATGCGTTCATTACAAGTTGATCTCTAAACAGAAACGGGATGAGTTGACGAACGCCTATCTTTTTCTGCGTGATGTGGAACATAAACTGCAGATGGTGGATGATCTTCAGACCCACACGCTGCCGGAAAGCGGCGAGGAGTTAGAGCGGTGTGCGATCCGTGCCGGGTATGGCATGAACGAGCATGCTCACCCCGCCGAACGGTTTCGTGCCGATCACCAACGCCATACGGAAACGGTGAATCAATGTTTCCGGTCCCTGTTCAATGAGCCGGAATCATCCCCGCTGTTACAGGCGATATTGACCGCTCGTCCTTCCTGATACAACCACCAGTGTTTACCGAAGTTGGTGTAAACCATTCATTCTGTGCTTCCTGCAAACGATCGTTCGTATATCCTAGGTTAAGTCTCTTCCGGTCCTTTCCGATAGAGAAGACGAGCCTACGTGTCAGGCTGTTCATTGCTCTGTTCGGGTAGGCCCTGTCCCTCATATCTCAGGCCGGTTCTCCATAGCGCGATATCACAAGATGGAATCGGTCCGTGTGGTTCATGAGGGGAAGGATGATCTGCACCGGCATAGGTCCTATGTCCGGAAAGGCCGGCATCATCCAGCGAGGAACATATTATGCCTGCTCAAAGTGGATGGCCGGGAAGAACATGGATGATGTGAGACGGGGAGGCGACGCGCGATGAAGCACATCTTGTTGGTCGAAGATAACCTTGGCGATGCAAAATTGGCTCAGATGATGCTCGCCGAAGACCCTGACTTTGAAACGCAGGTCACCTGTGCGGGGAGACTCTCGGATGCCGCGAAAATCCTGAACCATGAGTCCATCGATCTCATCTTGCTCGATCTGTCTTTGCCTGACGCACAAGGGCTTGATGGTGTGCGCAAGTTCCTCCCTCCCGCCAAAGAGGCGACCATCGTGGTGTTAAGCAGTAGGAACAACAAGCGGATGGCATTAGATGCGCTGAAGTGCGGCGCTCCATTTCCTGTGGAAGGTGTGGCCTTATATCAATGTGCTGCGGCCAGACCTGATCCTGCTCGACCTCAATATTCCCAAAACTCACGGACTCGAAGTCTTGAAACAAATCAAAAACGACCCAGAGCTGTTCAAGATTCCTGTCATTGTCCTGACGAGTTCTAAAGCCCAGGAAGATGTGGCGGCCAGTTATGGGAACTA
>JAOUPN010000400.1 GCA_029879905.1 Nitrospira sp.
AGGCGAGACGGGCCGAATCAGGTGTGCCGAGGTGCAGACCTCGGACTGGTGGTGAGATTCAAAAGACTCCCTGAAGTTATTAATTTGTTTGTCGCATGCACGGATTGACTCCCGACCCCTTTGTTTCGCACACGCGGGAACCGCATCCCAAGACACATGATAACCTTTGCGGTCAAGACTGAACGGGGCGGTCCCTCGAACCATCCGGCCCTTGCAATGGATACATTCCATGTTTAGCGCCTCCTCCGATAGTCAGACGACCACTGATCCGTATCAGGGATATAGGCGGTGCTCACAGCCAAGTATTCCGCTTTTGGCGAACATACCACATGAATCACTCGTCCCAGATCGCCAATCCCCATGACCAAACAACTATGACCTCGGCTGTCTTGAGGATAGTCTTCCACAAGCTCACCCGTCATGACAACAGTTTCCACCTCTTGTGGCGTTATCATTCGTTCCGGTCTGGACATTTGACGGATGGCATGAGGCAGAAACAACAGCTTTTTCCCTTAACGACTCTCAACCGCTTTGAGTTCTCCTAAGCAGACGAGGCCTGATCGTTGCCCTCTCAGAGGTATCATTTTTAGGTGTGGAAATAGGATAGAGGCGGCGTACCCTTTCGGTTGAACCCTCAACCCACGCCTCGGTTGCCGCCGAGGGGAAAGGATACGCCACCATGCGAGAGCAAAACAGGACGGAGACGGGCGCGTCAAGCGCCGTGTGTTATGACACGCTGGAGGAGTGGGCCCGGAGGCAGATCCAGGGGCAGTTACAACACTTGTTGGAGGAAGACGTGACGACGTTTCTCGGCCGAGCCCGGCACGAACGCCGAGACACGGTGTCACCCCTCGATCCTCCGGCGGGAAGCCGCAACGGCTATGGCAAACCCCGCGCCTTTTCGATGCTGAGCGGGACGGTGACGGTGCGGCGCCCGCCTGTGCGAGGTCTGACCGACCGATTTGTGAGCAAGGTGCTCCCGCTGTTCACGCGGCGAACCCAGGAAGTGGGTACGCTGCTGCCGGAGCTGTACCTGCACGGCTTGTCCACCGGAGACTTTGCACTGGCCCTCCGCGGGCTACTGGGCGAGGGGGCGCCGTTGTCGGCCAGTTCGATTCAGCGCCTGAAGGCCCGCTTCGAGCGGGAGTACGAGACCTGGCGCACCCACGATCTCTCAGCGCTGGAGGTGGTCTACTGGTGGGCCGATGGTCTGTACGTGAAGGCGGGCATCGCGGACCGCAAGAGCTCCCTCCTCACGATTGTCGGGGCGCTCACCACGGGCGAGAAGATCGTGCTGGCCTGCGAGAGCGGCGAGCGGGAAAGCAAGGACGCGTGGCTAACGGTGTTGCGGAGCCTCCGGGAACGGGGATTGAAATTCCCGCGACTCACGGTCGCCGATGGGCACCTCGGCATCTGGACTGCGCTGGGAGAGCTGCATCCGGCCGGGGCGGAGCAGCGGTGCTGGAATCACAGGCTGGCCAATGTCCTCAATGCCCTGCCGAGAAAAACCCAACCGGAGGCCACCGAACTGCTCAAGGCGATCCCCTATGCGGACACCCAGGCGGAGTGCGAGCGGCAGCGCGATGCCTTCGCCCGCCGCTATCGGAAGACCGATCCCAAAGCCGTCGAGACGTTACTGCGGGATTGGGACCGCATGGTCACGTTCTATGCGTTTCCGACCGCCCACTGGATGCACCTCCGCACGACGAACATCGTGGAGTCTCCCTTCTCGGCCGTGCGGCTCCGGACGGACGCCTCGCGCCGCTACAAACAAGTCGAGGGGGCTCAGGCCATCATTGGGAAGATGCTGCGAGTGGCCGAACAAGCCTGGCGAAAACTGAATGCACCGGAGCTGCTGCCCCTGGTTGCCTCCGGTATCCTGTGTAATGATGGCCAGATGATTCGGACAGGCAGAGTGAATCACGACGGGAACGAGCAGCCCGAGAGGACCGCCGCCTGAACCCTATTTACACACGTATTGACAGGACCTCTTGACATTCATGGCAGAGTGACGACATCGGCCCTAACCCGCATTATTCATGAGCACTTCTGCTGCAATCGCCGATCCGCTGTTGCGACACGCCTGTGGGCGGCGGGCTCGTCCCTCGGTCCCTCGACGTACTGCACGAGTACGCCTCAGGACCTCAGGCCTCCGCGCGCCGCTCTCGCGACGCGACTTGGCGATTTCGTCCCTCGACGATGCTCGGGACCCTGAGCCTGTCGAACGGGCGACGAACTGTCATGAATAATGCGGGCTAACGGGTTGTGATTCGTCGGTCATCCGTCGACAACCATACAGAGGGGGATGAGGGGATGTCGTTGCACGGTTTCGCCAGGGCATCCCTCACCCTGTCCTAGCCGTCACAATTCGTTGCGCGAACCATGTCTGTTTGCTATAACCCCACGCATGGGTGCACAGTGGGCCTTCCTCTCATCATCTCTCACGTATCACGCAGAGGGCGCCTCTCTTCCTCCGCAGAATGACATGGGGACGTCGCCACTGTGTTGATCTGCCGGATAGAATCTGTGTCTGAACGAGGCCAGGCCCACTTCCGGAATCACACCGAAAGATCCGGCCCCGATTCCGTTCAATCACCCAACCCCGTTCGCCCAAGGACCTGACCATGGCACTGATCCATACATTAACGATTCTGATCTGTCTGGCTGCCCTGTTCAGCTACGTCAACCACCGCCTGCTTAAGCTGCCGATGACGATCGGACTGATGGCGGTCGCGCTTGTCTTTTCACTGATACTCTTGGTGTTGGGAAAACTGGGCGTCGGTATCGAGGCGGAGGCGCAGCGCTTCATCGGCGCCATCGACTTCAACGAGGCTCTCATGCACGGCATGCTGGGGTTTCTGCTCTTCGCCGGGGCACTGCATGTGAAGTTGGATGAACTCTTGGACCTCAAATGGGTCATCGGGACCTTGGCCGTCATCGGCACGATACTCTCAAGCCTCATCACCGGAACGCTCGGATATTTTTTGTTCGATCTCGTCGGGATGCCGCTGCCGTTCTTGTACTGCTTGCTCTTCGGTGCGCTGATTTCCCCCACCGATCCGATCGCCGTCATGGGGATTCTGCGACAGGCCAGGTTACCCAAGGCATTGGAAATGAAAATCGTGGGAGAGTCCCTATTCAATGACGGTGTGGGAGTCGTCATCTTCCTGGTGCTCTTGAATCTCTTGCCCAAGCCGTCCGTGGACGTCGGGGATATTGTCACACTCTTTGCCAAAGAAGCAATCGGCGGCGCCGTGCTCGGCCTGCTGTTGGGATATGTGGCCTATAGGATGTTACGGTCCGTGGACAATTATCAGGTTGAGATCCTCATCACTCTGGCCTTGGTCATGGGATCGTTCGGTCTGGCGG
>JAOUPN010000401.1 GCA_029879905.1 Nitrospira sp.
TGGACCGGAAATTGTGACGAGCCGGTTGCGGGTATCCCAGGTAAATGTCGTCGTGCCGGCGGCGTCGGTCTGTGTCGCCAGGTTGCCATTGGCATCAAACGTCTGATTGGGCGCGGCGCTGTTCAACTGGATCTGTTCGTTCGCGGCGTCGTATGCCGCTTGGATCGCAGACGGCAACACGGTGGCCGTGCCGTTGCTGCGCGTCAGACTCGTCCGATTCCCTGCTGCGTCGTACTGATACGTCAGGCTCTCAATGATCCCTCCAGGCCCTTGATGCAGAATATCGGTCACGCGCGAGGCCACATCGTACGTATAACTGGTACTCGTGCCATTGGGATACGTCAACGAAATTCGTCGATTGGCCGCATCATACCCCAAGCCCACGGCCAGGCTGCCCTGGGCCACCTGCGTCAACCGACTGGCCGTATCATAGCCATAGGTGGCCGGCTGTTGCCCATTGGCCGCCATCTGGGTCCGTCGCCCTAAGACATCGTACTGATAACTCACCGTCCCCTGCCCCGTGGTCTCTTGGATCAGGCGATCCAGCACGTCGTAGGCAAAATCGATGGTCCCCGCACCAATGGCCGTATCGCTCGCCTTCGTCAACCGCCCCACGGCGTCATAGGTGAACGTCACCGTGGCATCGGGATAGGTGGTGGTCGTGCGCCGATTCAGCGCGTCATATTCAAACGTCGTTTGTTGCTGCTTACGATCGAGGAACGTCGTCAGATTGCCGGCAAAGTCGTAGTCATAGGTCTCTTGCCGGTTCAATGCATCCGTCCGGGTCTTCAGCCGATCCATACTGTCGTACGTGTAGGTCGTCGTCTGATTCTTCGCATCGGTCACGGTGAGCAGATTGCCGTTGCGATCATAGGTAAACCGCGTCAGGCCTTGCCGCGCATCGGCGATCTCGGTGATCCGATTGAGCCCGTCGTACCGGAACTGGGTCTGCATCCCGCGCGGATCAACCAGACTCGTGAGCCGACTCACCGCATCATAGACCCGGTGCGTCTGGTTCCCGAGCGGATCGGTCGTCGTGATCAGGTTGCCGTTGGCATCGTAGGCAAAGGTGGTCGGGGGCTCGGTGGCGATCGGGCCCTGGACGGAAATGGGCTGCCCGTCGCTGTTATACGTCATCGTCGTCACATGATTGAGCGGATCTTTTGTCGTCAGCAGATCGCCGGTCGCCGGGTCATAGGTGAACTCGGTGACCTGTAGGAGGGCATCCGTGATCTTCGTGACTTTGTTCCAGACGGGATGGTACTCGAATTGCGTCGAGTGGTTCGTCGGGTCGGTGATGGTTTTGACATTGCCTTGGGCATCGTATTCATACGTGGTGGTCCGCCCCAGGGCATCGGTGGAGGCCGTCACCTGATTGGCAGCATTGCGGATCAGCCTGGTGGTTTGGCCGAGGCGATCCGTGCGGTCCTGCCGATAGCCGCGTGTCGTAAACCGCGTGGTGGTCTGGTATCCGCGCGGCTCCACCACGGTAGCGGCCAAGAGCAAAGAAAAGGGGACATTCTACTTTTTCGTGCGTCCTCTGGGCCGCCCGCGTGGATTGAGGCGCGACTCCAGGCCTACGCGCCGCAGAGGCCTGCGGAACCGACGCAGGGTTCTGGTCCAGCTCCTTTCTCTACTCCACTTCCGCAAGCTTGATCCGTAGAAAAGTAGAATGTCCCTTTTTCTTCTTCCCTTGTATTATGCATTCCGGCTTGGCTCGACGTTCACGACACGACTCACCGTGGAATAGTGCAGGGACACCGCCCGCCCGATCTCGGACAAACTGTAGCCGTGCTCCAGGCGCGGATTCAACTCAGAACTTGCACTTATTGTATGAATCCGCTGGCGCAGCTCGATTTCCTGCTGACGCCTGGCCGAGATCTTACTGAGCGGCATGGCGACCGAGGCCAGAATCATGACGATCGACATGGTGATCAACAATTCGAGCAGCGTCACGCCGGATTCTTTCACAGCCCCTCATCGCTGCCGGACACACAGGAGATCAGTTGTCCCGGTGTCTTACGTCAGGAGATCCAACGGGCACAATCCCCCCGAATGTGTCCCCCCTACCCTATTTTATTTCGGAATATAGAGACTGGAGTCACGGACAATGGGCGCTTGGAACGTACGTGCCAGAATGGATTGATGACACCGTATCGCTCGTGATTTCGTAGACACGGAGTTGATGCTCATCATGCCGCGACCTCGGTTGCCGGCACATCGGAATGTCCACAAATCAATCAGGCAGGTTGATAATCCGCGCTCTTATTCGCTCCTCGCCTGGTTATCGTTCCGGTTAAGGTTCGGTTGTGGCTTTGGTTATGGTCGTGAATCACACCCATTCCCACTCCTGCCATGAAAAACAACAATACAAACCTATTGTTCCCATCACTCAATCTTACTCACGCCGACTCAGGATCAGATGGTGTTTCTGCCGATACTTCTCCGAAGCCTTTCATGGATAAAGGCAAACACGCGTCTCTGATTTACTTTTCATATGCCCAAGCCGATACAGTCCTTGTTATTTGACCGGTCGAGACATACAGTGGATCGAATCGTGTCGAAACCGTCTGGGTGATGAAATCCAAAGGGAGGACTATCGTCATGAAAATGCTGCTGATCATTTTTCGTGAGTCGCTGGCTGAACGGGTCCATGTCTTGATGAAAGAGCATGAGGTCACCGCCTACACGGAACTGCACAACGTTTCCGGCATGGGTGAGAACGGCCCCACAATCCAATTCTCTCTTTCAACAGGTGCCAATCGAATGATCCTTGCGGCCATCCCTGAATCAGCCGCCTATCGTCTTATTGATGGCTTTACCCGATTTCGGGCTGAACACGTGAGACAGCGGCCGGACGACCCTGTCCCGCTACATGTGTTTGCCCTGCCATGTGACCAGGTCGTATAGACACAGCTGTACAGTGATCCTCACCAAGATTCTTCACACGTTATAGAAAGATGCTGCGACATGCCCGCTCTGAGTTCCTCAACGGACTCAGGGCAGGTTATGTCGAAGGGTTTTCCAAAGTACCTCCATCCAGCTTACTCATCACCTGCCGAACCATCATCGTCTGGCCCCGTAGATCCAGCGGGCTGATCACACTGCAGTGTATAGACTGTATGACCTTCCAGCCGATGCCGTCTGGTGTTCGTTGATGGAGTAGACGCACGGCATGGGGTTTCACAATCTGCATCGACTGCGCTACAGTATCGCACGTAAGAGAAGCAGGGAGCTTTATGGTTAGCAGGTATACTCGCCTTGAACAGTTTCTGAAATACGATCTCTGGAGCAGAGAACTCGACTCCCTTTCACGTCCCCGTCGAGCCGCGCTGCATGCTCTCAGGCTGATTATCGCAGT
>JAOUPN010000402.1 GCA_029879905.1 Nitrospira sp.
CGTGTTGCAGCGGGTCAACGGTGTCGATATCCGCGATCCCGGCACGATTCTCAGCTTACTCCAACAATTGAAGAACGAAGAAGTGGTCAAGATGGATATTATCCGTAACAATCAGCGTTCGACGGTCACATACGAGCTTCGCTAACAGCGCCCTCTTTCTCCCGAGAACACACATGGCTGGCAACGATCCGACGCTGTTGTACGAAGATGCCGGCGGATACCTCACCGACCACCGGTCCGCTCCGCATTTGCGGAGGAACATAGGGAGAGAGCTCCGGTACAGAAAGTAACCCCATGGAATCATCATACGGCAGACCGCTCCTGGGACGAATCCTAGGGGAAAAATTCAACCTGTCGAGCTCAAAACTCGAAGAGGCACTGGCCCATCAGCAGGAAAAAGGCGGACGGCTCGGTGAAGTCCTGTTGCACTTGCGCGCACTTCGTGAAGAGGAACTCCTCGAAGGGCTTGCACTGCAATTCGGACTACCGTGGATGCCCCAACTTGAATCCGCCAACATCGATCACGAGCTGATCAAGAAGGTTCCCATCGCCTTTTGCCGTCGCTATCGCGTCCTCCCTCTCTGGCATAAAGACAGAGAGATCCTTGTGGCATCAACCGATCCGCTTGAAACCGTCGCGCTCGATGACCTGCGGCTGTTGCTCGGCAAGCCTGTTCAACCCGTTTTAACGACCGGTGTGTCCCTGCTCGCTCGTCTGAACCGGGCATATGACGAGACCGCCAGTCCGACCGGCGCCGAAGACGTCATGGAGGATATCGCAGCCAGCGAAAGCTTGGATCAGATCGCCCATGAACTTGATGAGCCACAGGACCTGCTGGATGCCACCGACGAAGCCCCGATCATTCGCTTGGTCAACTCCGTCTTGTTTCAAGCGATTCGGCAACGAGCAAGCGACATTCATTTCGAATCATTCGAACGTGGATTGGTCATACGCTATCGGATCGACGGGGTACTCTACCCGGTCTTGACCCCGCCCAAGCGCCTGCAGCCCAGCATCATCGCCCGTATCAAAATCATGGCCGGGTTGAATATCGCCGAAAAGCGCCTTCCACAAGACGGGCGGTTTGCGATTCGAACCGCCGGGAAAGATGTCGATCTTCGTGTCTCGGTACTCCCCACATCCCATGGAGAACGGGTCGTGCTCCGATTGCTCGAAAAAGAGAATCGGTTGTTGAACCTGTCCGAGATGGGGTTTTCGGGTGAGCGTCTCTCGGCCATTCATCAATTGATTCAGTTGACCCACGGTATCATTCTGGTCACCGGTCCCACCGGCAGCGGGAAAACCACCACACTGTACGCCGCATTAAGCCATATCAACTCTCCGGATAAAAACATCATCACCGTTGAAGACCCCGTCGAGTATCAGTTGGTTGGGATCGGACAGATGCAGGTGAATCCCAAGATCAACCTCTCATTCGCTGCAGGACTACGGTCCATTCTCCGACAGGACCCCGATGTCATCATGATCGGGGAAATTCGCGACCGGGAGACGGCAGAAATCGCCATTCATGCCTCACTCACAGGGCATTTGGTCTTTTCCACCCTCCACACCAACGACGCAGCCAGCGCCGCAACCCGATTGATCGATATGGGCATCGAGCCGTTTCTCGTCGCCTCCTCGGTCGTCGCGGTACTCGCGCAACGTCTGCTCAGGAAGATCTGTCCGGATTGCAAGACCGCCTATCAACCGAGCCGGGAAGAACTCAGCCGTCTCGAACTCCCTCCGGATACACAGACGATGCTCTATCGGGGAGCCGGCTGTCCGGCTTGTTCGCAAACCGGCTATCGCGGGCGTACGGGAATTTTTGAACTGCTGATGCTCGACGATGACATCAGACGGTTGATCGGGGCCAAAGCGGATTCGGCCGCCATCAAGCATGCGGCAGTGACAAAGGGAATGGTGTCTCTCAAGCAGGAAGGCGCCGAACGTGTGCTACAAGGCCACACGACACTCGAAGAAGTGATGCGCATCACCCAGCAGGAGATCGAAGTGTAGCCATGCCGGTCTATCACTATCGCGGCTATCGAAACGACGGCGGCGCCGCGGCAGGAATCATCGACGCGGAAAACGCGAAAGTCGCACGCCTGAAGCTCAGAAAAGATGGGGTCTTCCCGACTGATGTCGTGGAACAAGGCCATACATCGGCTCGGCGTCAGGAGGGAACCCATGTCAAGGCAACCTATCAGCCTGGCCACTCGGCGACTCTGAAAGCTAACGACCTTGCGTTGATGACCAGGCAATTCGCCACGCTGCTAGTCGCAGGACTGCCAATGGTAGAAGCACTGGGCGTTCTCGTTGATCAATCCGAAAAGAAATCCACCAAAGCCCTATTCGCGGATATCCGGGAACAAATTCGAGGAGGTAAATCATTGAGTGCGGTATTGGAGAGCCATGAGAAGGATTTCTCTCCGATTTACGTGCATATGGTCCGAGCCGGTGAGGCCAGCGGGGCACTGGACCAGATTCTCTTTCGCCTTACGGAATTCCTCGAGAAACAACTCGCACTGAAGAACAAGATCATCACCGCGATGCTCTATCCGGTCTTCGTGCTGGTTATTGCGACCCTCATATTGTTTTTTCTTCTCACATTCGTCGTTCCCAGAATAACTGATGTATTTGTCCAACAACAACAAGCTTTGCCATGGCCGACCGTGGCTATGATGTCAATAAGTAGCTTCTTCGCCGACTATTGGGTTGGTATCCTCGGCATCCTCATAGGAGGGGCTTTGCTTCTCCGAAGAGTCATCCAAACCGAGAAGGGACGGATAGCAGCGGATCGGCTGATTCTCCGCCTCCCGCTGATCGGAGATGTCGCGCGAATGGTTTCGATCTCCAGATTGGCCGGCACGCTGTCTACCATGTTGACCAGCGGGGTCCAACTACTGGATGCACTTGACGTATCCAAACGTGTCATGAACAATCGTGTTTTGGAGGAGGCGGTCGAAGGCGCCAGGCAAAATATCCGCGAAGGCGAAACAATCGCCGATCCGTTGAAACGGAGCGGAGAATTCCCGGCATTGGTCACACACCTGATCGCCGTGGGGGAACGGAGCGGCGAGATGGAAGAAATGTTGCGACGGGTGAGCCAGATTTACGACAGCGAAGTAGAGCGAATTATTACCAGGGCAACATCGCTGCTCGAACTTGTTATGATCTTCGGTATGGCTATCATCGTATTTTTCATCGTGGTTGCGATTCTGTTGCCCATCTTCGAAATGGGACAAATGGTGGGCTAAAGAATGTGATGGGTGAACGGTGAAGAGTGATGAGCAACGGATGAGGAACGGATCGACATAGGGAGGCATTCGATGATCCAAAGAGAACACAGCCATATGT
>JAOUPN010000403.1 GCA_029879905.1 Nitrospira sp.
AAGGGAATCCGGTTTCCTCCCCCTATGTGCAAAAACACCCCGAACGTATCGATTCCGACCCGCCCCGTAATTGCCGTTTTCCCCGGACCGAATATCGATCCCGGCCTCAGCGTCACGTAACGAAGTCCCCGTGTCTTCGCGTATTCCTCCACAAGCTCATCCTGTTTCAGCTTGGCATAGCAATAGGCATCGGCTATATGCTCTGGGTGAGGCTCGACAGGACAGGATTCATCGAGGAGCCCGCGCTTCAGCGGATTGATATTGCTGTACACCGCGAACGAACTGATATTCACGAAACGCAGGAGACATCCTTCCGCCAGAGCGGCTTCTATAAGATTGCGGGTGGTGACGACGGAATTCATGAAGGCATCGGGAATCGACTTCTGTCCGGTTCCTGCCGCCAAGTGATAAATCACCTTCACCCCACGCACCGCCTCTGCACAATCGGGTTTCGATAAGAGATTCCCCTTGATGATCCGCAGGGTCGAATCCGGATGTTCAGCGGCAATGGACTCCAATTTCCGACTATCGCCCGTGGGCCGTACAAAACATCGTATGTCGCGGAACCCCCGCTCAACCAAATTGGAGACGAGCCGCAGGCCGAGAAAGCCCCCGGCCCCTGTCACAAGAATGGGGTCATTTGGTCCTATGATCCACTTGTCATGCACCATTGAGCAGGATTTCCCTCATTCACTCGTAGCCACTCCTCAAAAACAATGAGACTAAAGAGAATTTTGTGGTGATCATGCCGCCCTGCGGCATGGTCTCGATACAACTGCTGAACCGCCTGCGGTTTCAGGTACTGATACATACCTGATTCTTCATCCATAAACGCATCATTCATCCTGCTGTTCATGGTGCCACGGAACCAGCCATCCACAACATTTCCCGCAAAACCACGTTTTTTTCTCTTCATGAATGACGGCGGCAAAAATGCCTCGCACACCTGCCGATGCAGCCACTTTTGCGAACGTCCTCGCACTTTGAAATGCGCAGGCAGCCTTTCGGCATATTGCACCACCTCTTTGTCGAGGTAGGGAACGCGCAACTCCAAACTATGAGCCATCGACAATTTATCGGCGTACATCAGCAATTCATCCGGCAAGGTAGAACGGACTTCAAGAAACTGAAATCCACCGAGTTCGTCCGTCTCCCCCATCAATTCGTTCAGGTCGTCCCAGCAATCCAAAATCTTGTCCCCGGTGCCCACAGGCAACGCTTCATCCTTGAACAGCCCATCAATAGAATCGCCTGGCATGATGGACAACACGTTCTGATATCGCTTCATGCGATCAGAAATATCGAGCGAATACAAACCACGTTTCAATGTCTCATTTCTCGGCAATACGCCTATCAGAGAAGTCACAGGTTTTCGCAACACCCTAGGCAAATCCCTCCATAGTCCTCCATAACGAATGCCCAGATGGCGGCGATACCCACCGAATAATTCATCAGGCCCCTGCCCGATCAATGCGGCCTTAACATCTTGCTTGGCTCTCTCACAGACAAAATACATCGGTACGATCGACGACGTGGCGACCGGCTCTTCAAGACAGGATACGATTTTCGGAAGCGCTGCCTCGAACATGGACCTTGTCACGGTCACTGATGTATGATTTGAACCCAGCACACGAGCCGTTTCCGCCCCATCGGCAAGTTCGTCATCCGCGTAACTTTCCCCATACCCGACGGTATAGGTCGGCCAGGATTTCCCATACAGATTCATCAGGGCCAACAGCAGCCCAGAATCGATCCCGCCACTGAGGAGTAAGCCGACCGGCACATCGCTGATCAGATGCTTTTGAACGGCTTTCTTGTACAGGTCGAGTAGCTCCTCACGAGCCTTCACATCCGACTTGGCAGACAAGACCGGTCCCGGCTTCGATCGATGCCACCGGCTCACTCGACACGCCCCTTTTTCAGCGACTAATTTGCTTCCCGGGGGAAGCTTCCTGATCCCTTTGAAAAGGGTATATGGCGATGGGGTATAGCGATACCGAAGAAACAAGTTGAGCGAAACTGGGTCTACCTGAGTTTTTTGTTGCTTTCCATGACGGACAGCCCTGACCTCTGAGCCAAAGTACAATCGGCCTTCGTCGATTTTGTAATAGACCGATTTAATTCCAAAGGGATCACGGGCAAGCACAAGCCGTTGTTTCTCTACATCCCAAATGGCCAGTCCGAACATGCCGTTCAGGCGGTCGAGCACCTCATCTCCCCATTGTTTATAGCCATGAATAATGACTTCCGTATCGGAATTCGTCCGGAACACGTGACCGGAAGACTCCAGTTCAGCTCTCAACTCTTTAAAATTATAAATCTCTCCGTTAAACACAACCCACACGGATTGTGACTGATCGGACATCGGCTGGTGCCCGCCCGCAAGATCGATAATCGAGAGCCGGCGGAATCCAAATCCTAGAGGACCGGCGAGGAAGACTCCCTCGTCATCCGGCCCACGATGAACGATCGAACCCATCATCCGCTTGATCGTATCAAGCCGAACGGGATCGCCGCCTGCAAAGTTATATTGGCCGCAAATACCGCACATATTTCGGTTGCTGCTTAGGACAGACGATGCTGGCTGTTGAAGCCTTACGCGGACAGGAGTCTATCCGAGAAGCCTCGCATAGGCATGCACGAGGTTTTGCCCAACAATATCCCACTTCAATTCACGTTCGATTCGTTGCCGTCCGAACTCTCCCATCTGTGCGCGAAGATCGGGGCGATCCATCAACAGGGCAATGGCTTCGGCAAATTCCAATTCATTGTTGGGTTTCACATATAGCGCCGCATCCTGGGCAGACCAGTGCGTCTCTTTCAAGTCATAGGTAACGATCGGCTTCCCCATTGCCATGTACTCCATGATCTTGATCCAGGTCGACACGTCATTTAAAGGGCTGGAAGGATCCGGATCGACGCAGATGTCGGCAGCCGACAAATTGCTCATGAGATCTTCTTCGGACACATAGCCGGTCAACTCCACATAGCCCTCAAGATTCAACTCTTTTGCTAAGTTCCTGAGATCCTCCAGCGAATCCCCATTCCCCATAATGACGCAATAAAAATCCTTTCGCCCCAATTTGTAGACCAAATCGCGCAGGGACCGCAGCAAATAGTCGACCCCGTCCTGCGGATTGAGGGCACCGACATAACAGAGGATACTTTTGTTCATCCGGCGCAATCGCTCACTGGGTGTTCTCGCAGCAACTCGCTGTAAATTTGGACCGTTCCGTACGACAAAGACGTTTTCAGGCTTCACACCTCCACGTTCGATCTGAATTTGGCGGTATGATTCGTTCGTCGCGATCGTCACATCGGCCAGCCCAAGGCTCCCCTTCTCGAACAGACCCAG
>JAOUPN010000404.1 GCA_029879905.1 Nitrospira sp.
TTTTCAGGGTTTGGAGATCATGCAGTCGATTGTTTGTTCGCTCCCCAAAGAGAAACCTAACCGTGAGGTTCACCGGCGCTAGCGCGGTGACCTCCACGTCCATGTGGCATGGCTGAGGACTACTTTATGGTAGTGCGATCTTGGCGCTGAACTTCCGCATTTGGCCGGATGCCGACGATCGAGAATGGCCCTATCCCGTCCGTTTCGATGCACCAAAACCTTACCATTCCCTCGCCATAACGAACACTATCTATGGCGGTAGTATCTTGATACACTGGGGCTGGTTCATCGTGTCAGGCCTCGCATGAAACGAGCACATGATGGCCTATTACCGATGTTGTTCCCTCCGAGACTGTGATTGGAAGTCTACCCTGAGGCCCTTTAGTCATTACCTTCTGGTGGCTCTCCTTCCTTTTGCGAAATCCTCTCGCTCATGGACAATGTCATCATTACAGGAGGACCCCACTATGGGTTCGAAGCTTTACGTCGGTGGTTTACCCTATGCGGCAACCGAGCAGCAGTTGAATGACACATTCGGAGCCCATGGCGCAGTGGCCTCGGTGAAGATCATCGTGGACAAGTTCACCGGACAGTCGCGTGGATTTGGTTTCGTGGAGATGTCCTCGGATGCTGAGGCGCAAGCCGCCATCACGGCGCTTCATGGCACGGAGATGGGTGGCCGCACGTTAACGGTCAATGAAGCGAAACCAATGGAGCGTTCTGGCGGCGGTGGTGGATTCGGTGGCGACGGATTCGGTGGTGGAAAGCGCGATCGCTGGTAAACGGCTTGTGCTGATTGAAACGCCAAATGAATCTCCGGCCCAGACCGCTGCTCGACAAAGGCATTACCCGGCCTGGGTCGGAATTCCTCCAGCAAACTGGATCACGAGGTGTGCCAAAGACGACCTTGACATGCTGACATGCCGATTGGGGAAACCGAATTGCCAATCTCACCGGACCAAAATTTCAAGACCGTAAGAATCGGCAGACCGTAAGGTCTTGTGAAGCGTCAGTTGTTCCGTGCAATACCCGGTTGGTCATGGCACCAAGGGGGAGTCGCCTTGGCGAATCAGCCTGGCGTCCCACATGGATCACCGAAACCTCAGGGACGACACATGTCGTCCCTGCGCGGCTTGCTAGGCGTCCAGATCCTGCGTGGCAGGACTTCTTCGACAAGCCGCAACATCTAGACCCTCTACAGAAGTATCCAGAATTCAGCCGTGGTGTTGAAGCGTGTGGTGAGACACCACAAGGGGGAAGCGACGCCCTTGTGTGTTATCCGTATTACCACTGTGGTGAAATTTGTGACACAACGCGGCGGGAATGGAAGGGAAAGGAATGGAAAGGAAATGAAAGCGTAGAGCCTATAGAATGTTCGAACAGGTTGGGGTTGCAGCGAAATGTGGGGAAACCGTTGCCAGCGCGAGCCCGTAGTAAATCTCACAAGTTGACCTTTTAAGGCGATGGCCTATTGTTCTCACCTTCCTCGCCAAAGGGTTCAGTCGGTTTCCCCTCGCAGGTCGGCCTAGAGAGCGGAGGACAGTCTGTGACCTCCTGATGTTGTGCCATGAGAGTTGTTGTGTGCCAGGTGTCTTGCAACATTCACCCCCCTATTTCGTGAGTGCTCCTCTATGAACGTATTCGTCTTCTGAAGCAGAAGACTCATGAGGACGGGCAGCTGTGGCTGCTGCGGAGGCGGTGAATACATATTTCCCCATGGGAGAGGGGTGCAAGGATGAGGGCAGAGGCATGACAGGGGCGGCCTATCGCCGAAGGAAACCGATCCAGCGCCAGAGGTTCAACAGACTGGCAAGGGAGGCTGCGACGTAAGTCAGTGCAGCTGCGGTGAGGATGCTCCGAGCTCCCTGCTCATCCCCAGGCGCGAGGTATTGACCCTGTCGGAGAATGGGAAGGGCACGTCGGAAACTGGCGTCCCATTCGACCGGAAGCGTCAGGATGTGGACCAGGGTGGAGATTCCCATCGTCGCCAATCCGGCGAGCATGACGACGATACTTGCGGCGGGGGTACGAGCGATTGCCGCTGCGATCGGAATCCCCATCATGAGGACCGCGCCGACCTTTTCAGCTCCCTGTGCGACTCGCACAAGCTTTGTACGCTCTGCCAGCGGCCGGTAGCCCAGATGGTCTTGAATCGCATGTCCGACCTCGTGGGCGGCCACCGTAATCGCCGTGAGGGATTTCCCATCGAATATCGGGGGTGTCAGGCGGACAGTTTTGATAGCGGGGTCGTAGTGGTCTCCCTTTTCTGTCGGTTCGACTTTGACGTGTTGCAGGTCGAACCGATTGAGCAGGTGCCTGGCCAATTCTCCACCGGTCCCCGGATAGTCCGGACGAGGCGCGCTATGCTTGGAAAACACCCGCCTGGTCCAGAGTTGTGGGCCGAGAATGACCGCACCGACGATGATCAATAGTAGGACGGCACGTACCAAGGTTCTTCATCTCCCTCCCGGTCTTGTCGTGTGCGCGCACGGCTTAGGCCATCGGCACAAGGGGGCGTGGGATACCCCACTCCACACAGGCTAACACAATTGATAACGGAAAGAGGCATGACGTCTCAAGGGGATTCACACTCTGACGCGACTCCATTATCACCCGCCTTCGCAGGAAGCCACGGCTGCTTGGCCTTCGAAGCCGAGCGGATTCGGCGAAGTAGGCGAAGGCCGTGGAGGAATGGCGGGTTTCATCGTATTCGTCGGCCGGAGCCTATGGGCGGCATGCCGAAGCCTTGGCGCCCGGCCTTCGCAGCCGAAAAGGTTGCTTCGGCGGAGTAGGCTCGGCGAGGTGTCGCCGAAGACTAAAAAGTGGCCACGGCTGGCAGGCCGTGGGGCTCCACGAACAGAAGGTCTTGTCCTTCCTTTTTCTCTGTAACAAGTGGCCGGAATGGTCTCCATTGACAAGGGCTGGTGACGACCTATTTTCCGCACAGGATACGGCGGCCTTAGGCATGGTCATGCACGGGTTTGCTCCGGAAGGCTTCGTCTGATGATTTCCGGAATCTTGTTCCGCATGCGGGCCTCGGGCCATGGGGTGAGTGACGGCCCGATGGGCCAGGCTTCGGCAATGGCCCGTTTGATGTCTTGAGACGGGACATCAAGTGTTCGGAGAAACGAGTCATGAGGACGGTTCTTGCGATAGTCCGGTTGTCGCGACGGGTGCATCAGGTAGCGGGCAATGATATCCGCCGGCATACCGTGCAGGATGGTGCCGTGAAAGAGAAGGGACCGGCGCATACGTCGTTGGGCGTTGCCGGAAATTTTCATCTCACCGATCGCCAGATCACTGATGCCACGGAAAGTGACGGCAGGTTCCCATCGATGGAGTGCGCCGGCGATT
>JAOUPN010000007.1 GCA_029879905.1 Nitrospira sp.
TTTGAGCGGCTCAGGCTGCGGAAGACTGTGGCCCATGGAGGCATACGCGGCTTCCCAGCGACGCTTGAATTCCTCAAACCCCAGCTTCTCGATGACGAATTTCATCCGGGCTTTATTGCGATTTTTCCTGTTCCCCAATGTATCGAATACTTTGATGACGGCTTCGATGCTGGGGATCAATTCATCCATCGGCGTAAAATCACGCAGCAATTGCGCCATCCTCGGTAACGACCCCAGCCCCCCACCGGCAATCATCCGAAAGCCGATCTCACCATCGGCACGCTTGACCGCCAGCAAACCGATATCGTGAATGGGAGTCAGCGCACAATCATGAGCGCAGCCCGAAAAGGCGATTTTGAATTTTCGTGGCATGCTCTGATTGAGCGGATTGCGCAAGAGATGATAGGCCACGGTTTTGGCATAGGGCGTCACATCAAACACTTCTCCACGGCAGACCCCGGCCAAATGGCATGCGGTCACGTTCCTCACGGTATTGGCGCAGGCCTCTCTCGTGGTCAGTCCCACTTCCGCCAATCCACGCATGATCGTCGGCACATCCTTGAGCTCGACGAAGTGCAATTGAATATCTTGGCGAGTCGTGACGTGCCCCACGCCGGTGGCATATCGATCGGCTAACTCGGCGACACGTCGCACTTGATTGGCGGAAAGTCCGCCAAAGGGGACCTTGATCCGCACCATCTGCACGCCTGGCTGCCGCTGTCCATAGATCCCAAACTGGAGACGAAACGGTTTAAACAGATCGGTAGAAACATCCCCTCCCAAACAACGCATGGCCTCGGTTTCAAAGGTATCGATTTCTTCCGCAATGGCCGGCGGAATGGGAGCTGTCTTGACCTCTATCGTTTTGAGCGGTTGGGGAGTCATGGGTGCATCTCCTCTTGCGACTATTCGCGTCGGACAGACGTATCTCTGTCATGAAACAACAATGAGACTGCTCAGATGTGATACATGAGATTATGCCGATCGTCGATCTCCCGCTGACGATCTACCAACTCATCAATCGTGATCTTTTGTAATACGTCGTGTTCGGCTTGCGCGACTTGGTTCCAGACATGCCCGAGCAACTGGTCCTGCTTAGGTTGATGCCCGGCACTTCGCGAATCATGGATGACTCGGTGGAAGACCGGACCTTCAAGAACCTCAAGCACATCAGCGACAGACAGCGTCGATGGTTCTCTGAGCAATCTGTACCCGCCCTGTGCGCCTCGAAGGCTATCGATAATTCCTGCTCGTTTCATTGCATGGAGGACTTGCTCGAGGAATTTGATCGGTATCGCTTGGCGCCGCGCAATGGCGCGTGCTTGAACGGGAGCCTCCTTCGCATTCATCGCGAGGTCAATTACCGCCATAATTCCATAGGTGGAGCGACGAGACACCTTCATTCTTGAGTATTCCCGTAGGAATTATGGAATTATATACCCATTTGCTTCGCTGGCTGTCAAGCTCTCACAGACTGTCCCACGGCATTCTTGAGAAAGAGGCTCCCAACAATTCGCGGCCCGCCCTCCTGCGCTCAACCGATATATACTCATAACCCTTTACGCAGTCGTCTATTCACCACATATCTCAATCCTGTGGCATGAACTTCTCTCCTAGGATATTGCCACTCCCAAGTTACCCACCAGGTCTCCTTACTTAATCCGAACGTGTCGCCTTCCACACACTTCCAACATGAGAAACATGATAGACGGAACCCTTTTTAGCCCCCCCTGCTCAACCTATTACATGGGCTGCGATCACCGCCACGCAAGGGCAATTGGCTCAATAGAGAATCGTACGGCGGCTCAGCGCACAAAAAGGATTTGACATCGTCGGATCCCTGGGCAATAATCCGCCCGCTTTTCTTCTTGTGGTACCTTCATGGCAGTACCGTCACCCGTATTAACAGTTCTCTTACTGACCGCAGACACAGACGTGCAGGCTCAGTTCAAACAGGCGCTAAAGGACGCATCCCTTACCATAGTCCGCGACTCGGCCGCATTCCAGAAAGAAACCGCCAAACATCATTTTGATGCCGTGGTCATGGAATCGCGTGGGACAGCAGAGAAATCTTTGTTGCTTCCGGCCCATGTCGATCCGTCCAACACCTTGATCATTACCGGTTCCCGAGCCGTATTGAAGAAAGCCGCAAAAACCATTCACCTCCTGAATCCCTCTGCAGGACACCCGTCCCACCAAGGGAAAAACCGTGACACTTCGATTGAAAGTTACCTTGAAACAAAGATGGGGGACTTCGTGCGGGGCATGAGAAACGGATCGGCAAAAAACCTGCATCCGATTTTGATTTCTGCCGTTGAGCGCCCCTTAATTGCATCCGTACTCCAAGAAACGAAAGGGAATCAGATTCAGGCAGCCGGTCTTCTTGGGCTTAATCGCAACACATTGCGCAAAAAAATCACCGAATTGCATATTCCCGTCAAACGCAGCAAAAACAAATCGCGGCCGGCGGCGTAATACACTATTCGCTTGAGAGCCTATTCACTGCAAATTTCACCACGAAGATCGATCACTTCACGTGCACATAAGGAGGAGACTCGATGACAAAAGAAGAACTCATCGCAAAAATGGCCGCATCCGCCGGAATCACGAAAGTCGCAGCAGGAACAGCACTTGAGGCTTTCACCGGAGCAGTGACGTCTTCCTTAAAAAAGGGTAAGCGCGTGTCACTCGTCAATTTCGGGACATTTACGATCTCCAAACGGAAAGCACGAATGGGCAGGAATCCCCGAACCGGAGAAACCCTGCGTATTCCGGCGACGAAAGTGCCGAAGTTTTCCGCAGGGAAAGAGTTGAAGTCGGCCGTGAAGTAACCTGCCCGCACTCGGCTACCGGCCAAGAGAAGGAGTCTTCTACTCGCCACAAAGGGGGCTTTCTCCCTCTTTGCTTTTCTTGACACGCCAGGCAGGCCTATATTAGCATGTCCGGTCGGACGATAGGCGCGTAGCTCAGGGGGAGAGCGCTACCTTGACACGGTAGAGGTCGACGGTTCAAGACCGTCCGCGCCTACCATTTTGCCAAGGCATCCCATCGCCTCTCAGAGGCGGGGTGCCTTTATTGTTTGTGCTCGTGACCCAATTACGACAACCGCAATGAATATTGACGTCAAAAACGGTCCTAGCGGAGAGGTCCAGCCTGGCCAGACGGTAGGAGCCGCGCTGTCTGCCTTGGGCATTCCTCTCAACCCCGACCTGTTGGCGGCCAGAGTCAACGGCGCCGTTGTCGACCTATCCTACCCTCTGGCGGAAGATGCCACCATCGAGCCGCTCAGGTTCGACAGTCAAGAGGGTCGTGAAGTGTACCGGCACAGCAGCACACACATCATGGCACAGGCCGTGAAGGAACTGTTCCCGACGGCACAATTGACGATCGGACCGGCACTGGAAGACAGCTTCTACTATGATTTCGCTTACGACAGACCCTTCACACCGGAAGACCTCGAAAAGATCGAAGAACGAGCCCGTGACATTGCCAAACGTAAGCTTCCCATCACGAGACAGGAATTTTCCAAACAAGAAGCAATCGAATTCTTCAAAGCACGCGGAGAACAGTACAAAGTCGAATTGATCGAGGGGTTTCCGGAGAACGAGCCGATTTCTGCCTATACGCAAGGAGACTTCATCGACCTCTGTCGCGGTCCGCATTTGCCTTCGACCGGCCATGTCGGCGCATTCAAGCTCCTCTCAACCGGAGGGGCCTATTGGCGCGGAGACGAGCGCAACCCCATGTTGCAGCGCATTTACGGCACCTCGTTCCCGACCAAAGCGGAGCTGGACGCGCATCTGGCCCGCCTGGAAGAAATCAAGCGGCGTGACCACAGAAAAGTGGGGAAAGATCTGGACTTGATTTCCGTCCAAGATGAGATCGGTCCAGGCTTGGTACTCTGGCATCCCAAAGGCGCGGCAATCCGACTCCTCATCGAAAACTTCTGGCGCGACCAACATATCAAGGGCGGCTATGAGTTGGTCTACTCTCCTCATGTTGCACGTCTGGATCTGTGGAAAACCAGCGGACATGTCGATTACTATCAAGATAATATGTTCGCCGCAATGAAGCTGGAAGGGAGCGAGTATCAGCTCAAGCCCATGAACTGCCCCTACCACATCATGATCTACAAGTCCCATCTCCGCAGCTATCGGGACCTTCCCATCCGCTACGGCGAACTGGGAACCGTGTATCGCTATGAACGGACCGGCGTCCTGCACGGATTATTGCGTGTGCGAGGATTCACTCAAGACGACGCTCACATATTCTGTCGCCCCGATCAGATTGAGTCGGAAGTCAGCCGGGTCCTGGATTTTACGTTTTTCATCCTGCAGACATTCGGGTTCAGCGAATTTGAGGTATTTCTCTCGACCAGACCGGATGAATCGGTCGGCGCTGAGGAACACTGGATCCTGGCCACGACCGCGCTGGAAGCCGCGATCAAGAGCAGGAATATCCCCTATCGCCTTGACCCCGGAGGAGGAGCCTTCTACGGCCCCAAAATCGACATCAAGATCAAGGACGCATTGGGCCGCTCCTGGCAATGCTCTACCGTCCAAGTTGATTTTAATAACCCGGAACGGTTTAAACTCAGCTACATCGGCGAGGACGGCAAAGCCCATCAGCCCATCATGATCCATCGAGCCTTGATGGGTTCAATCGAACGGTTTTTCGGAATTTTGATCGAACATTACGGGGGATCATTCCCCCCATGGCTGGCACCGGTTCAAGCCACGGTGATGAATATCACGGACAGCCAACGGGACTATGCGGACTCAGTGGCCACGACCCTAAAAACCGCAGGGTTTCGAGTCGAAACCGACATCCGGAATGAAAAAATCGGATTTAAAATCCGCGAAGCGGAAAAGGCAAAAGTCCCGTTCATGTTGGTGGCAGGAGGACGCGAGGTGCAAGAGGGCACCGTCTCGGTCAGAGGCCGAAGCGGCGCAAATCTTGGCAGCATGACGGTCGCACGCTTTACCGAACTCTTGCGTACCGAGACCACGCATATCCGGCAAGAACTGTAACCTATACACGAGGAGGTGGCTTATCGTTCCGAAACTGCGCGTGAATCGTGAAATCCGGGTCCGAGAAATACGGGTGATCGGTCCAGAGGGAGAACAGCTAGGAATTCTCCCGACGCCGGAGGCCTTTCGTCAAGCCCAAGAAAACGGCTATGACTTGGTCGAGGTGGCCCCGACCTCTGTACCTCCGGTCTGTCGGATTATGGACTACGGCAAATATAAATATGAGCTCAGCAAGAAAGACCATCAGAGTCGGCGCCATCAAAAGTCCACGCAGGTAAAGGAAATCAAGCTGCGTCCGCGCACGGATAAGCACGACTTGGAAATCAAGGTTCGGCAAATGAAGACCTTCCTCGAGGAAGGGAACAAGACTAAGGTGACCCTCACATTCCGAGGTCGTGAAATGGCCAACCAGGAGATGGGTCGCAACGTGATGAACTCGGTGATCGAACAGCTGGCTCAGTGCGGCACAATCGAGTATGCTCCTCGCATGGAGGGACGGAATTTGATCATGATCGTGGCACCGAAGAATTGACAGACACCTGATACAATTCGACTCATAAAAGGAACCGACGCGCTATGAAGATGAAAACGCATAAAGGCACCAGTAAACGATTCGCCAAAACCGGCAGCGGGAAGATCGTCAGGCGAAAGGCCGGCAAACGTCATTTACTGTCCCATAAGGCACGCGACCGCAAACGCCGCTTGAGCGGTACCACCGTCGTAGATGCCACTGCTACCACAGCCTTGAATCGGCTGCTTCCGCATTCGTGATGTAAGACGGAGAGTTTTTCGCACGCAAAAGGAGTATGGATCATGCCTCGAGCAAAAGGTGGGCCGAAAACACGACATCGAAGAAACAAACGGCTGAAGTTAGCCAAAGGGCAATATGGCGCAAAGAGTCGGCTGTTCCGGTCAGCGACGGAGAGCGTTGATAAGGGATTGACCTATGCCTACGCGGGCCGTAAGGATCGAAAGGGCGATTTTCGTCGTCTCTGGATCGCACGTATCAGCGCAGCGGTACGGAACCACGGGCTGACGTACGGCCGCTTCATCAATGCCCTCAAGAAAGCGAACGTGCTGTTGGATCGCAAAGTCCTGTCCGACATGGCGATCAAAGATGCAGCCGGCTTTGAGAAGCTGATCGATCTGGCCAGACAACATCTGCCGGCCGCGGCCTAGCCCACATACTCTGCAGGAGACACTCGACACAGGGAGCGACATGATGTTGCTCCCTGCGCCTGTTCGAACTGGCTGTTGCCTGCATCTTGCCTATTCGGCATGCAGCTATAGCCCTCAGACGGCCATACCGACATCAGCAGCATCGCCACCACGAGACAACCGGCGGAATCCGGCGTGGGCGCACCGTGCTTCTCACTTCACAGGAATTCTCGAACTGTAAACCGGCCCTTCGGCACCGATCGAATGCGATCATAGCCTCTTCGCAACCTTGATTGACCATCACAAATAATCCGCCAGGAGACAGGTTCTCCGCAACTCGCCTAAACAGGGTGTGGGGAGACAGCACACGCAACGGCATACGCCAAGCCAATACCGGTGCGGCACTGACAAAGGGGAACCAGGCAATGATGGTGTCGGCCGAATCCGTGTACTGCGTATAGTCACAAACCTTGAACGAAGTCCTCGGCAAATCCGCCACATAGCCTTGGGCATAATCCCATCGACTGTAGCCGTTCGAGTAGATGCGATACCCCTCGACCTCCACACCGGTTAACGATGCCGGAGAGAAAAAAGCATGGAGGGCACGTGCGTACCAAAAGTTCGATGCACCGACATCATGCATCACACCACCGACCGGTCGAGGTTTCCCCAAGAAGGTCCAGGCCTGATCAAGGATGTCGAGATAATCATAACTCTTGATCGCGGTCATCACTGCGTATTGTTGCTCGAACCGAACGTCGAAACGGCGTTGCAACACCGCAATTCTGGCTAACCGCTTCCCGCGAAACTGGGTCAAGTGCCCTACCGGCGTTTCGCGATACAGCCCACGAGACCATTTCAGCCCGTCGCTCAGCCGATACCACAAGGCATGATAGCCCGAGCGAAACCGTTGGGAGAATGAATACCGTGATTGAGGCAACGGAGCATCGAGAGGCAAGACCTCTTTCACGTCGGTCGTCTCGGATAACAGAACCGTGTCCATATCGTCTTTTCGGTCAAAATCGTGGCGAGCTGAAGGAGGAAACATGCAGAAAATTCATCATGCGAACGTACCCGGCTTATTCAAATTGTCAGCAGATTTATGGCCAAAGTTCCGAGCACGGGGATTCACCCAGGCACGGAATTGAAAATCACGATGACGCCGGTCCTGCTGACTCTTGAAGCGAACCAGGACTCTGTTTTCAGCATACCGCCCGGCACATTCAATGTCTTTGAATGACATGGGGAAAGATGCAATGTGCCGAAAGACTGCGTACCGCTACAGATTCGGTGTTGGCCCTGCTTCAATCCTTTCACGACGACGTCTGTGCCGACGGATTATTCTCTCATCTCGAACCGGAAGAATTGCAATCGATAGATTATATCGCGCATGCATATCTGACCTGACACGCGGAGGACTTTCCGCCCAAGCAGGGAGCCCCACGGCCTTCCAGCCTGGGTTTTCTGCGTAGACGGGTGAAGACAGCCGGCACGGCGCAGTTGCCGAAACCCCATAATATGGCGGATCGGCTGGTCACGCACCTGTTGGCTCCTCATCGTTGATTACTGAGTCGCTCCTGAAGTAGTCTTATCTCCCCTTGTCATTACGTCTGCATGCCCTCACGTCGACGGTCGCTCGGGCGTCCGTGACGCGAAGGCATAATGACTCCAAGACGACTGCATTACGAAAGGAGTTTGATCGACCATGGCTGGTTTTCCTATTGAAGTTGCGACACGCATCAAGACCCTCCCTCCCTATCTCTTTGCCGCCATCGACAAGATGAAACAGGAAGCGATCGCGAAGGGCGTGGATATCATCAATCTCGGCGTCGGTGACCCCGATCTGCCCACACCGACACCGGTTATCGACAGTCTGGCCGAAGCCGCCAAGAACTCCAAACATCACCAATATCCTTCGTATAACGGCATGCTGACATTCCGTACCGCCGTCGCAGATTGGTACAAACGGCGATTCAACGTCACCTTGAACCCGGCGAACGAAGTATTGACCCTCATCGGATCAAAGGAAGGGATCGGGCACATTCACCTGGCATTCGTCGACCCTGGTGATATCGTATTGGTTCCAAGCCCCGGCTATCCGGTCTATCCGGTAGGGACGAGCTTCTGCGGCGGCATCACCCACATCATGCCGTTGACAAAGTCCAACGGCTTTTTGCCTGATCTCGAAGCCATCCCCAAAGATGTCGCAAAAAAGGCCAAGCTGATGTGGCTGAACTCACCGAACAATCCCACCTCGGTCGTGATGACCAAGGACTACTTCAAACGTGTGGTCGATTTTGCGAATGAGCATCAAATCATTGTGTGCCATGATGCCGCCTATTCAGAAATTTATTACGACGGGAAACGCCCCGTAAGCTTTATGGAGGTCGATGGGGCGAAGGATGTCGGAGTCGAGTTTCACTCGCTGTCAAAGACGTACAACATGACGGGTTGGCGTATCGGTTTCGTCGTCGGGCAGAAAGACGTCATAGCCGGCCTCGGCAAAGTAAAGAGCAATCTGGACTCCGGCGTGTTTGAGGCCGTACAGGCAGCCGGCATCACGGCGTTGGGGCTCGATGAGTCGGTGACCGACGGCATCAGGAAGATTTACCAGGACCGGCGTGACACGCTGGTTCCCGGCCTGAAACAATTGGGGCTCGAAGTTGATCCCCCTCCTGCTGCCTTTTATGCATGGATTACGGTCCCCAAGGGCTATACATCCACGTCCTTCACCGCCCACTTACTGGAGAACGCTGGTATTGTCACGACGCCGGGAAACGGCTTCGGCGATCCAGGTGAAGGGTATATTCGTATGACCGTGTGCACCTCGAAGGAACGATTGGCCGAAGCAGTAGAACGGATCAAGAAAACTGGATTCTGAAACGGTAAGGGGTAAAGGGTCAGGGGTCAGGCGACATACTGGGAGTTGCGCTCTCACTCCTTACCCCTCGCTCCTAACTGGTTATGGAGACGGTCTTCATCGGGTTCGGATCGAACGTCGGCGACCGGGTAGATCTCTGCAGCCGTGCTGTGACGTTGCTGCGCCTACTGCCGCGCTCACAGGTGACACATGTGTCTCCGCTGTATGAAACAGAGCCCGTGGATGATGGAGCCCACCCTGGAAGCGGATGGTTCCTGAACGGTGTGCTGCAAATTGCAACTGCGTTACCTCCGAGACACCTCCTGTCGATCTTGCGCGAGATTGAACAGGCACTCGGTCGTGATCAGGACAACAGATCCGGGCCCAGAACGATGGACCTGGACATTCTGTTCTATGGTAACCGGAGCATTCATGAGCCGGACTTGATTGTCCCTCACCCTCGTCTGCACCGGCGCCGCTTTGTCCTGATGCCATTGAGCGAGATTGCTCCTCTCTGGATTCATCCTGTCAACCAATGTTCGATGCGTCAGCTCTTGGCCGAGGTTGACGACCCCGCTGAAGTCCGGCGGCTCTCCCCCCAGCCGTCGTTCATTTCAGACCCCTATTCCCCGCAACACCATGGATCCAACTCATGAGAATCATTCGCAGCCCGGCTACCATGACTGCGTGGAGTGAACGTCTCCGCCGCGAAGGCGTGACGATCGGCTTTGTACCCACAATGGGTGCACTGCATACGGGCCACCGGTCACTGATTCGAGCCGCTCGCCTGCGATGTGATGCGCTCGTGGTCAGCATTTTTGTGAATCCCACTCAGTTCGGCCCGACAGAAGATTTGACTCGATATCCGCGTACGCGATTGAAGGATCATGCCTTATGCCGCGCAGAAGGTGTCGACGTCTGTTTCGAACCTACCTCCACGGCTATGTATCCGGAAGGTTTTCAGACCACCGTGACCGTGCCATCGATTGCCAGGCGGTGGGAAGGAGACGCTCGTCCTCACCATTTCTCCGGTGTCGCCACTGTCGTAACAAAACTCTTCGGCATCGTCCGTCCCCATCTCGCCCTGTTCGGGCAGAAGGACTTTCAGCAATCAATGCTGGTACGGCAACTGACACGCGATTTGAACCTGGGTGTGGAGATTATCGTCCGTCCGACGGTACGAGAGCGTGACGGTCTGGCGATGAGTTCACGAAATGTCTACCTTTCCATGGGAGAGCGAGCCGTTGCCGCGACCCTCTACGACAGCCTTCGGGCCGGGGCTGAGGCAATTCGAAACGGGATAGTCGACACCTCAGCTGTTCACGCAATCATGGTAAACACCATCGGGCAAGAACCGGCAATCAGGGTTGATTACCTGGCCATATGTGACCCTGTCACGCTGGACCCGCTCTCCCTTGTAACTACAAAAGCCGTCCTTCTCGGTGCAGTGCGACTCGGCTCTATTCGCCTCATTGATAATCTCATCGTCTCGACACGATCCACTCGCAATCGCTAAGCAGATGAGGATGGCATTCTGTCCGGTGAGATGCGATTACGGCTGTAGGTTGGGGCGTATACTCTGCCCGACAAACAAGTTGAGGACGACCTGACTCAGACGATGCTTGGCAGCCGGATGAAGTTCGAGAAAACGGACCCCCATCGACTCCTGTCGAACCGAACAGACGGTCGCTGTTTCGATCGCAATCACCTCTTCGTCTGAAGCCGGTTTGATCATGAGTTCGAGAAGACTTCCACGAGGGAGCATCGTAGGCGTTTCAAAGGTACACCCGCCCATAGAGATTTCCGTGACTCGGCCGTCTATTCGAACATCTTCACCATTGACGAGACTTGCCTGAAAGGACGAGGGCAAACGTGCATATTCCCTGCGGTCCGCCGGTTGCGGGCGACCGGATAATCCCGGCCAATACGTATGAAACCGAGCCGTACATAGCTGGCAGCGAAACGACACAATGTGGAGGCGATGAAGCAGCCTCTCGACAGTCCGTTCCTGATGCGTCATCCTGACGAATGACGTACCACAACCAGGGCAATGCAGGTTTTTCATGGACTCGTCTAGGGTTCCCGTGAACTGCGGCTACCGGAAGATTCCTCCGGAAGCAGGTCTACTCGTTGTGCGTCCAAAATCGATTCCAGGCAGGCCGGCGAATAGGTGGCGGGCTTGACCCACTTCCCGTCATCCCGCTTGTACCCTCCTACCTTGCTGAGATTCGACCGATGCACTTCTCGAAACACCGGCTCCATATCAATTCCATAGGAGACAGCCGTGCCGTACACCACGTACAGCAAATCCGCCAATTCTTTGGCCACCAAGGCCAAGTTACCGGATGCCATCGATTCCTTCAGCTCATCAAACTCTTCTTGTATTAGACGGGCGCGAAGGCGCTTCGTTTCCTCGGTGATATCCCCCGGGTTGGTTTGGACTGCAATATCGAACTTGCGATGAAACTCCTCGACCATCGATTGTTTGTCGGCCACACAAACCCCCTAGTCTGCTTCAAACGGCAACGTCTTGCGAGGAACGAGCTCAGCCGGTTCCAGCACCGTAATCTCTTTATCCGACGAGACACCCAAATCTCGAAATTTTCGCGCCGACGGAAGCACACGGGTTTCCAACGAACCGACGGCACGGTTATACGCGGTCACGCTCTTGCCGAGCGCCTGGCCCACATCATTGATATGCTCTGCCAATACCGCCATACGCTCGTACAGTTCCTTGCCCAACCGCCCGGCGACTTCGGCATGTGCGTTGAGCTGCTGTTGTTGCCACCCATAGGCGACCGCCCGCAGCAATGCCACCAATGTAGCCGGTGTGGCCAGTACGACGCCACGCGCGAACCCCTCCTCGATAAGGCGAGGATCTTGATCCAATGCCGCCCCAAGAAACTGCTCACCGGGAAGAAAGAGCACCACAAATTCAGGCGCCTGGTCGAATTGTGACCAGTAGGCTTTCAATGACAACTCATCCATCCGTTTTCGAACCTGGTCGGCATGACGCCGAAGAGCGTCCTCACGTTGCACATCGTCACGCGCCTCGTGCGCATCAAGATAGGCGGCGAGGACGGTCTTGGCATCCACAATGATTCGTCGCCCTCCTGGAAGCAAGACAACCATATCCGGCCGCAAACGGCCGTCCTCGCCGGTCACGGAATGTTGTTCCACAAAGTCACAGTGATCGATCATGCCGGCCAATTCAGCGACACGCTTGAGTGTAATTTCACCCCATTGGCCTCGCACAGCCGGTGCGCGAAGCGCTTTGACCAAATTGCCCGTCTCCTGCTGAAGCCGTTGCTGCGACTCCGCCAATAACTTCAAATGTTGGTCCAGTCCGCCGTACGCAGACTGGCGTGATTGCTCCAAGAGGCGTATCTGTTCGTCGTATCGCTGCAATGATTCCTGCAGCGGACGCACAAGCCCGTCAATGGCTTGCTGCCGCTGCTGCATCACCCCATCCGCTTTGGCATGGAGCGTTTCGAACGAAACAGCAGCCAATTTGAGAAAGGCGTCGTTATTCTGCTTCAGCGCTTCTCCTGAAAGAGCTTGAAAAGCACTCAGCAGCTCCTGCCTTGCTTGATCCAGCAAACCTCTCTGGTCGGCGAATTGCTTCGTGGCATCGTGCATCCTGGTTTCAGCAGACACGCGTGCCTGCTGGGTTTCCTCCAGTGTGAGGCGGGTTCGTGCCGTTTCCTGCCGCTCAAGGTCTAATTGTTTTCGTAACTCATCAGCCGTCGCCTCAGCCCGTTCGGATTGAGAACGCGCACGGCCCTTAACCCAAAGACCGGCAATCACAGCTCCAAGAAATACACCGGCGGCAAGGCCGAATGAGAATATGAAAACATCCCCCATGGGCAGGCATCTCCTGCGCACCGCACACAAGACCGCATGATGACGCAGACTACGTAAACAGGGCTAAAAGGTCAAGGAGCCGAAAATCTCGGGGCAATCGGCCCTAGTTTATCTATCAGGGGCACCGAATGACTGCGTTTCCAAACGGATGGTTCCAGCCCCCGCATCCATCTCCACCACTTGTCCTTCTGTCAGCCGGTTCATGGCACCCTCCACATTCGCAACGGTCGGGAGGCCGAACTCACGGGCAATGATCGCCCCATGGGAAAGTGTCCCGCCCATCTCCGCGATGAGCCCTCCAGCCATACCGAAGAGCGGTGCCATGCCGGGATCAATCACCGGTGTGACAATGATGTCACCGGGAGCCACCTTGCTCCAGTCCGCAGGGGATCGCAGTAACCGCACCGGGCCTGAAACCGTTCCAATACTGATCGGGAAGCCGGATAACACGCTCGGTTCGTCGTCACAAGCAGTTGTCATACTACCTGTCCGTACGGTCTCCCAATCATGGATCATGTCGGGGACACCTATCGTCGCATGACGCTCTCGCTCAAGCCGGCGTGCCCTGATTACGGATCGCCAATCTCGGGTCTTCCCTGCGACGAGATCGATACGTTCCGTCGGCGTCAAAAAGAAAATATCGTCGCGGATATCACATACCCCTTGTGCGACCAAGAGATCGCCAAGATGCAGCAGAAGTTTCCTGGTCGCCGCGGAAAAATACATGACATGATGCCGATTGGCTTCTCGCAAGGCAAAAAAACGGCAGAGCCTCCTGTAACACCACCGATACGCATACCACCGATGCAGCCGCCATCCCATACGCCGTTTAATTTCCGCAAGAGCGTCCGTGCGTATCTGCTCCTGGCGAGACCGAATCGCCTCTATTCCTGGAGACGATGAGCCTAGCTGTGCTCGAATTACGGCCAAAATGGCTTCGGGGTTTTCCTCAAGACGGGGAGACATCACGTCAGACTCACCGATCCCCCGATGGCCATAATCATTCACATATTCCTGAAAACGACGAAGGAATGCCGTATTCTTGAGCCTCGTCCGAAAGGATGATGGATCCCAGGGTTCGGTTTTGAAAAAAGTTTTCGTCGCCGGCTCATGCCTGGCAATGTCGGTGATAGCTGCCAGGCGTAGAATCTGCTCTGCACTGATCACCGTACCTTGTCCCTGCAGCGCGGCATTCGAGAGCTCTCTCCAATCCTCACCCAGCCATCGGGGAAGCACGGTACTTAAGACTTGGAGACATTGAGAAACCCCACCGGCAATACCGAACGTCAATTCATGGGCCTGGAACCAACGATGCAGCTGATCCAAACGTTGAATCGTATCCTGGAAAGAAAGAGTCGCGACATACTCTGCGTTGCACTGCCCTGCCATCTCTTTCATATGGGCGAACCAGGACGCTCCGTAAACGGTGGCACGCCGCATCTCCTTCAGCATGACGAGGCCTGCCCGCACGAACGCCGACCATCCAAGAGGCTGCACGTTGTGAGCAGCTTTTATCGGCTCTCCCCCCATCTGCTCGGGCAAGAGGGTCGGATCGCCTCGTAACTGTGCGACAAGCACGTGAAAGAGCGTCACATTCAGGTACGGACGTCCGTAGAGAATGCGCGTGGACGACACACCATCTGGAATATGGCAACCCAGCCGACGGTATGGCTCAACGATGTGATCGCGCATGAAATCTTCAAGAAAAGACAGACCCAGCGGGCTTGGCAATTCCGGCATTGTCTCTTTAAAGTTTGCACGCGACCACTCACAGTCATCATCCGTCAATGCTGAAGAGGGACGGACTGCCGTAATCGGCCGAGCCTGCAAGACCCAGAGCTTCAAAGCATCGATTGCCCACTCCATATCGATCGGATGACCGAACGCCTGTTCGACCTTCTTGGCCATTCGTCCTAATTCACACAACTGTTCATCGGAAAGCGACGATTGTCGCTGCTGCGCCTCTTGAAGAATCTCCTGTCGCAGTCCCTCCTCTGCAACGGTCAATCGGCTTGATTTAACGGCAACGGCCTTCCGCCGCACCCAGACGGGATGGTGATGAGAGTCTGTTTCAACAACATAGTGGTCTGGCGCAACCTGTCCGTCGACCAAGGGTGCCGCCAGGCCAGGAACGGCATTGATCGTCACAGAACACGACCGTCCTGTGACCGGATGGATGGAATAGGCCACGCCGGAGACCACTGCATCAAGCATGGGCTGGATGACGACGGCCATTGACGGGGTGATCCCGCTGAGCCCCCGT
Organism: Nitrospira sp.; assembly: GCA_029879905.1. Taxonomy (GTDB): domain Bacteria; phylum Nitrospirota; class Nitrospiria; order Nitrospirales; family Nitrospiraceae; genus Nitrospira_D. The sequence continues at coordinate 15,176 of JAOUPN010000007.1, forward strand.
TCAATCATGTACTGCATCACCCGCTCTTGCCACAGCGAGGCCCAAAGGTCTTTCAGCGCGCTATCAATCCGATTTATGGCAATTCCCAGCTGCGTTCGATAGAGTCCTGCAAAGCTGGTTTGACCCGTATCTTCGTTTGTCGCCGATGATCGAACGGCCCACCGCGTTCCGGACATCGCATCAATCGCCCGTATCGCATCCAACCACTGCGTCGCAAAGCGAGAACAATCCACCTGCCTGATCCGCATCTGATAGTCGGACAGCGCCGCTGCTCGTGCCGTTACTGACAGAGCGCAGACTTTTCGCCAATCCTCCTTGGGGTCTATCCCGGATTGCGTGAGTCCCTCTTTGTAGGCTTCGGTCGTCACACAGATGCCCGGAGGGACAGGAAACCCTGAAGCCAATAGCCTGGCCAATCCGACGGCCTTTCCACCGACAAGCTGAAGATCCGTACATTGAGGCAAAGGGAGAACGAGAGGTTGGGTCATCACCGTTAATAGTAGCTACAGAATGAGGAGCAGGTAAAGATCATTCACGTTGGTTCCGGTGGGACCGGTATAAATATGAGCGCCCAGGGCCCGTAAGGCACGATAGGTGTCGTGCCGATCCAAGGCTACGCGAAGATCGATGCCGATCGTTCCAGCCCGCGCGACGGTTCTCCCACTGACAACCGCACCGGCGACATCGGTAGGCCCATCGGTCCCATCACTTCCGATTGCCGCCAACCAGACGTTCGACAGACCGTCAAGGTGAAAAGCCGCGGCCACGGCGAATTCTTGCGCCCGCCCCCCCTTCCCGCGTCCGGTGACCGTTACCGTCGGTTCACCTCCGGAAATCAGACAGAGCGGACGCCGTGACTTGCGACGCTGCCGGAGAAACGGTTTCGCAACTCCGACGAATTCTTCCGCCGCCACACGTGCTTCCCCTGTCACTGCACTATCCAGGAGCACTGGGTAAAGCCCAGCCGATTTGGCTGCCCGAGCAACGGCATCAAGCATCCTGCGATTGTTCCCGACGATGGTGTTGTGAACCCGGCGAAGCCGACGCGATCGAGGCTTCAACGTCTCAGGAACAGCCCCGTTTCTGCCTTGAAGCAAGTGCCGGCGGACGGTGTCCGGAACGCTCCGCCAAATTTTGTATCGCTGCAATACGGCGACGGCATCGGCAAAGGTCGTGGGGTCCGGCGCGGTCGGCCCGGACCCGATCGCGGAAATGTCGTCACCGATGACATCCGACAGAATAAGGCTCACGATGGTTGCCTGTGTGGAGAGAACCAATCCTCCACCTTTCAGGCTAGAGAGATGCTTTCGAACGGCATTGATTTCATCGATTGCAGCCCCGCTTCTGAGCAAGAGACGCGTTGTTCTCTGCTTATCGGCAAGAGTAATCCCGGACACAGGGGCGGGCAAGAGGCTCGAGGCTCCTCCGGACAGCAAGACAAATACTATGTCTCGAGGCGAAAGGTCCTGCATTAAAGTCCGAATATGTTCGGCCGCCCGGCGCCCCGCGTTGTTCGGGATCGGATGGCCCGCTTCGCCGACAACAATTCGCGTGGTGGGGACGCTGTGGCCGGTCTTGACTACAACAAATCCTCCTTCCAGTCTGGTTCTCAGAACCGACTCCATCGCCTGAGCCATACGTGCTGACGCTTTGCCGGCGCCGACGACAAGTAGACGGTTGTACCGAGAGAGATCATAGGATCTTTTTCCTACATGCAACGATCGTCCACGTAGCGAAACGGTTGTGACAATGGCGCGATAGGGATCAGCCGCCTCCAACCCTGCCGTGATCAGCCGGCTGATCACCGGGCTGGCAATGGAGGTTGGGATGTGAATCCGTGAAGACATGGCACATATGTGTCCGTATACGTCAACTGAGGCTCGGCAACATCGTGCACGTGCGGCACGAGGATGTAAAGACACAGGGCGTACGATGAACACCCTGAAGGAATCATGACACATACGCCGACCGACGTTGACCGGGAACCCATCACGACCAGGATTTCCCAGCTGCGCATCAGCGTCGCCGGAGATATGTGCATGAATACTGCGGACTAGGGTAACTTGTCCTGTTTAAAACACCGATTCGGACAAGTTTGTCGGGGGACTTTGATCTTATATGTGCCGCGCGGGATCATGTCCTTCTTGAATTCAGGGTTCAGCAGCTTGAGTTCAAGAAAGTACGTGCCGAACTCTTCGGCGACGGAGGTCAAGGTGCGTTTCGACTCCGTCACGGTAACTGTGACGGTTTCCGTTTCCAGGGGCAGGTAAAGATCTTTCTGGCTCAACCCTAAATATTTCTCAGGTTGAGAGTAAATTTCTTTGGCCGCAATGATGCGGGGGACATAGCGCATGGTTTCTCGAGGTCCGTGCATTTTCCAAAAATCTTCGACCTTCTGTGCTTTCAGCAACTTGCGAACTCTCACTTCTCCGGCATTATATGACGCCATAGCCAGAAACCAATCGTCCTGCTGAAGGTCTTTAAGATGTTTCAAGTACTTGACTGCCGCCTCCGTCGACATTTCAAGATTCCGGCGTTCGTCCCGAACCGCGTCGCTTTTGAGTCGATAACGCCGACCCGTCGATGGAATGAACTGCCACGGGCCTGAGGCTTTGGCTTTCGAGTAGGCTGCCGCAATACACTTGCTTTCCACTAAGAGCATGAATTTTAAATCGTCGGGCAGGCCTGCTTCAGCCAACTGTCTCTCAACCGGCGGGAAACACCGGCCGGTACGCTTCGCAAGGATAATGCTTTCCCCTTGATTCGCGAGGAATTGATAGAACTCATATTCGATTCGTTCCCTGACTTGCCAATTATCAAGCGGCACTTCCATTCCTGCGAATGTCAGCTTTTCCGGCAGTTTGAATGAGCTGAGAAAAAACCGCTCATCGTCCCGCTGAATCTCCGGCAAGATGACCAACCGATCTTCGGATTCTGTCAGTTCATCCGACTGATCAGAAACCGCAATCTCGTTGTCACTTTCGGATTGCTCCGAAGAGGAAGGAGCAGCCCAACTTCCGCCCACAACGAAAAACCCACCCAACAGCACGACGAGCCAAACGGCGCCCAGTTGCTTCACAATCATGCACAGACTCCTCGATAAACAGTCTTGTACGCCTCCTGACATACTACGCAGGCATGCTAGCAGGAGATCTACGGAGCGACAAGCGGAATGATGTTCCCGTTCATGGTACACTGCCGTATATTCTTATGCGGACCCTCACCCTTCTTGATAATGCCATCACTGAATGCGGGGAATGTGAACGGCTGGTCACCTATCGGCGCATGATCGCCGAAACTAAACGACGTCAGTTCATGAACTGGACCTATTGGGGGAAGCCGGTTCCTGGTTTCGGTGATAAAGATGCGCGCCTATACGTACTGGGCCTTGCGCCTGCCGCCCATGGGGCGAACAGAACAGGCCGGGTGTTCACCGGCGATCGAAGCGGGGACTGGCTCTATGAAGCCTTATATCGCTATGGTTTCGCCAATCAGGCCTCATCAACCCACCTCGATGACGGCCTTGAGTTAACGGACTGTTATATCGGAGCCGCCGTGCGATGCGCTCCGCCGGGCAATAAACCGACCCCGGATGAATTTATCCGATGTCGCCGGTTTTTGCAGGACGAGATCCGGCTTCTGAAACGCACTCGTGTTGTAGTGGCGCTGGGGAAAATCGCCTTCGACCACTATCTCAAAGCCTGTCGAGAAGACGGGATGAAGATTCCCTCACCTCTCCCCGCCTTTCGACACGGCGCCTCACACCATTTGCCATGGGGCGTACTGTTGCTCGCCTCATATCACCCAAGCCAACAGAACACGTTTACCGGCACGCTCACGCGTCAGATGTTCCACTCGATTTTTCGAAGTGCCAAAAGCGCACTCGAACAAGACCATAGGCAGGCCATGACTTCGTAGATGAGACATCGCCTGCCCTTCAGTTATTGCTGCCCTTTCGCCTTCCAATCTTCGAGAAATCGCTTAAGACCGGCGTCGGTCAGCGGATGCTTAAAGAGTGCTTGAAACACACCGTACGGCATCGTGCAGATGTGGCCGCCCGCCAACGCCGATTCCACCACATGTTGCGGGTGTCGAACGCTTGCGACGAGCACCAAGGTCTTGTAATCATAATTCTCGTAGATCGTCACGATTTGTCTGATCAATGCCATTCCGTCGGAACTGACATCGTCTAACCGGCCGATGAACGGGGAGACGCACCAAGCCCCGGCCTTAGCGGCGAGCAGTGCCTGCGTCGGAGAAAAGCAGAGCGTCACATTGACACGGATCCCTTCTGCTGAGAGCCTCTTCGTCGCCTTGATACCCTCCGGAATAAGAGGACACTTCACCACGATGTTCTTATGAATCTTGGCCAGCTCCCTCCCCTCCTTCACCATGGCATCCGCTTCCACACTGACGACCTCTGCGCTGATCGGGCCATCGACGATTTTACAGATTTCTTGTAGCATCTCTGTAAAACTGCGGCCCTCCTTAACAACCAACGAAGGGTTGGTCGTGACACCGTCGAGAATGCCGAAACTGTTCGCCTCGTATATTTCCTTTACATTGGCGGTGTCGAGGAAGAACTGCATAACCTGCTCCTTTCATGGCAGATGAGATGCCGACGTCATCACATCGGCTGTTGGTCTATAGTACGTTGTCGGCGATTCTAGTGAGAACTGGATAATGGTGCAACACATGACACAGACTGTTTGACAGTCTCGCAAGCGGGGGATAATATTCTCTCGCAAACGCCGTGGTGAACATGTGGTGTCGATATCTGCCTTGAGGAAATGTCTCGCGTGATACGCTATTCGACGTTGATGCTCGTGTGTGCCCTTACATTCACCGCATGCGGAGGAGGCAATCCCTATCTTGAAGCCTCTCTCAAACCGGCTGAACTTCAAGGGAAAGACAAGGCCTGGTTTGAACACAATTGGGGTACGCCGGACGGCAAGGCCCCAAGGTTTTTCGGCGGTGAGACCTGGACCTACTATCGAATCGCCGGTGGAAAATCAGGTCTGCCGCTCTTCAATTTTTCTCCCAACCAATGTCAGATTACACTGACATTCGATAAGGAAGACAGACTCGCCGACTACACCTACTCAGGATGCTAGCCGAGAAGGCCCCTCCGCTTCAGAAGTGCGCTCGGTTCTCTTGATTTCACCTCCACGGCCTGAAATCCATCACCGCACCACAATCACTTCATCGACATACGGCATCGCCGTGATCTCGATACCATAATGGCGCTCTCGTTAACGTGCCTGGCGATCCTGGAACGCCTTGGCGCATTCCCGGCTACAAAAACAATAGGAATGCCCCTTCACCTCTTCCACCACTGCAGTCCGGCGGGGAACGAACGTATGGCATTCCGGATCCTCGACCATCTGATCTTGATCCACCGATCCGTCACGATTGCTCAGATTGGTCGTCTGAAAACCTTGAATGATTCGTCTGACGAGAAAAAATAGAATGATGAGCAGTGCAAAAACAAGAAGAAGTCTATACATAGTGGTTCGCCCTTCATGTGGCCACAATACTATGTGAGGGTGTAGAGCCTGTCAAGCATCGCCACCTTTTCGCATAATGGGAAGCATGCCCGTTCCCGCTCCATTCAACGCCATGGATAACACGATTCTCAACCCCATTTTGGCATTCGACCCCGTACTTCAGAAGGATATCCGACGCCCAATTGGAAGTGATAGAGTCCCACCCATCATGAAGACATGTGATAAGTGCCACGGGGCGATGTTACCGGAGCGGGCGGTGGATTTGGACGCGGGACTTGCAATCACAGTGTTTGCCTGTTTGAACTGTGGTCGCCGGAAAGCTGCAGACCAAGAACCTCGACCGATTACGGCCCGACATTAAGCCGCTCGTTGGCGGAACCAACGTCTGAAAATCTGTGACGAGCGGAAGTCTGCGTAAGCAGCATTCGTCAGGGTTTTGCGCGACAGCCGTTAGCAAGGCCGGAACGGCAATGGGGTATCCAGTTCCCCCGTTGCGTCAGTGAATCTACTCACTCAGCCGATCTTGCCGTTGTCATCTCGTTCCTGTCCTTCTGTTCATAGAGGATAGGAAGGAGCAAGGGACCCGTACGCTCACACCACCCCTCTGACTGACGGCATGGCATCACGCCACCACAGCAAGAGAGGCCTGTAGCCATTGAGAAATCGATGGTAGCCGGGATTTTCCTGCGGAGTTCGAATACGAAGGTCTGTTCAGCGAAGTCCGAGCACATCCATCATATCGTACAGACCTGGAGGTTGCGTGACGACCCACTGTGCCGCACGTAATGCCCCACCGGCAAACGTGTCGCGGCTGCTGGCCCGATGAGTCACTTCGATCCGTTCTCCCATACCGCCGAAGAGGATCGTGTGATCACCCACGATATCGCCGGCGCGGACCGTCTGAATCCCGATCTCGCTTCTTGATCGCTCTCCGATGATCCCTTTACGGGCATACACCCCGACCTCATTGAGGTCGCGATTCACCGCATGGGCAAGAACCTCCGCCAGCTTCAGAGCCGTTCCACTGGGCGCATCTTTCTTCAGACGGTGATGAGCCTCGATCACTTCGATGTCATACCCATCTCCCAAGGTCTTAGCCATTTCACCGATGACCTTGTAGAGCAAGTTCACGCCGACGCTCATATTGGGAGAAAACACACACGGGACTTGCTGTGAAAGAGACCTGAGCTCGTCCAATTCCCGAGCAGAAAACCCGGTCGTCCCGATGACCATCGCCCGCCCATGCTCCGCGACAATCCGCAGATTGGCCAGCGTCGCCTGTGGAGCAGAGAAATCGACCACCACTTCGCCTCGTGCCATGAGCGCAGCCAAATTATCCGTGATGGGAATATCCGCACGGCCGGCACCGGCCGTGATTCCGGCATCATCTCCCAACGAATGATGTCCTGCACCCTCCAATGCTCCGACCAGCATTAATGTGGAAGATTCTCTGACGAGTGATACCAACCGGCAACCCATTCGTCCGGCCGCACCGGCGACAATGACCTTAATCATCGCATGTCCTGGGGGAAAATAGAGGTGACGTATGAAACATGTGTCATGTTACTTGCCGGAGGATCCTACTCGATCAAATCCATAGCCTTCAGCACTTCGGTCAGTTTCTCCCGCGCATCATTCCCAATAGGACACAGCGGGAGACGCAATTCAGGATCAATCCTCCCCATCATCCCGAGCGCTGTTTTTACAGGAATGGGATTGGTCTCCAGAAATAACGCGGTGAACAAGGGCGACAACGCAAAGTGAATCCCGCGAGATTCGGCAATCTTCCCGGAGGAAAATGTTTTCACTAACTCCGCCATCTCGGACGGCACAATGTTGGCGGTCGTGGAAATCACACCTTTCCCTCCTACCGCCATCATCGGCAATGTCAGTGAATCATCGCCCGACAAAACCGTGAGACGGTCCCCGCACAACTGCACGACATCCGATGCCTGCTGGATCGAACCGCTTCCCTCCTTCACTCCAACGATCGACTGAACCGCAGAGAGTCTTGCGATGGTGGGAGGAAGCATATTGACGCCGGTGCGCCCGGGGATGTTGTACAGGACCAGAGGGAGATCAACCGCTTCCGCCACTGCCTTATAGTGGCGGTAAAGACCTTCCTGTGTCGGCTTGTTGTAATACGGAGTAATCAGCAATGCACCGTCCACGCCGGCCTGCTTGGCATGTTTGGTCAGCGCAATAGCCTCCTCCGTGCTGTTTGAGCCGGTTCCGGCTATCACCGGCACACGCCGGTTCACGACTTCCACGGTCAACTCAATGACCCGGTTGTGCTCCCCATGGGACAGCGTCGCCGACTCACCGGTGGTACCGCAGGGCACGATCCCGTTGGTGCCCTTGGCGATATGCCACTCGATCAACTCTGCGAGAGCCCGTTCATCGACCTGCCCGTTTCGAAACGGAGTAACAATGGCAACAAGTGAACCCGTAAACATGATGGCCCTCTTACTGCAAAAATTCCGGAATAGTTTCGCCCTTGATCAGATCGTCGTATGTTTCACGAACTCGAATGACATGCATGTCCCGACCGTCGACGAGCACTTCCGGTACACGCGGGCGGGAATTGTAATTCGACGCCATCACAAACCCGTATGCCCCTGCACTCATCACGGCGAGAAGCTCACCCGGTTCTACCGTTGCCAATAACCGATCTTTAGCCAGAAAGTCTCCCGACTCGCACACCGGACCGACAATATCCATTTGATGTTTGGCCCGACGACCAGCTTCCTCATTCACCGGACGAATTTCATGATATGCGCTGTACAGGCTGGGACGCAGCAGGTCGTTCATTGCCGCGTCAACGATGACAAAGCGCTTCGTTTCACCGACCTTCTCGTACAAGGCTTTCGTCACCATAATCCCGGCGTTCCCGGCGATGACGCGCCCAGGCTCCATCACCAGCGTGACGCCCAGATCTTTAACGAGCGGTGAGATCGCATCGGCCAAGTCTTGGGGCAACGGCGGTTTTTCATCACCGTACGTAATGCCCAGCCCTCCGCCGATATTCAGATACCGGATATTAATCCCCTGACCCTTGAGTGTCTCGATCAGTGCGACGATTTTCTTCAACGAATCGACAAACGGCGTCACATCCGTCAACTGAGATCCGATATGCGCGTGCACACCGACGACATCGATATGCCCCAACGAGGACGCCATCTTGTACTCGTCCAACGCGCGATCCGCCGCGATACCGAACTTGCTCTTCTTCATCCCTGTCGAGATGTAGGGATGCGTCTTAGGATCTACGTCGGGATTAATCCGTAAGGCGATCCGAGCCTTTTTCCCGACCGAGGCCGCCACATCGTTAATGGCACGTATCTCCGCCGACGACTCCACATTGAACATGAGGATATCGGCCTTCAGGGCTTCTCGTATTTCATCTGGTGCTTTCCCGACTCCGGCGAAAACAATCTTTGACGCCGGCACACCGGCTTTTAATGCTCGAAACAGCTCTCCGCCAGAGACGATATCCGCACCGCTCCCTTCTCTCGCCATCATGCGCAATACGGCAAGATTGGAATTGGCTTTCATGGCGAACGCAATGACGTGCGGGACACTGCTGAAGGCGCTGTCATAGGCTCGAAAATGCCGAAGAAGCGTCGCATGACTATAGATATAACAGGGCGTACCCACTTCCTTGACGATCCGACTGACGGGCACATCTTCACAGTACAGTTCACCGTGACGATATTCAAAGTAGTTCATCGTATCAATCCTCGGTCGATCGCATGTTCCGCGTGCGTCATCTCGTCCCAACCGGCCGCAAGGAGGGTAGATCCTCATCTTGCCCCGCTAATGCAGGATATGGGTCTTCGACGTCATCGGAATCTGCGCCGTCCTGTTGTTGCGAATTCATAGCCTTGTGCAGTTCTTGTTGTCGCTTGACCGTCGGTTCCACTCCGATTGTTTCAGGGGGAACCGGCGCGCCCGCGACACCGCACGAGATCAACAACCCTGCCATAAGAATAACCAGCAAGCGCGTCATCCGAGTAACCGGTCGAGCTCCTTGATCCGTTGATCAACCCGTGCTCGAGCCGTCCCTCCGATTTGTCGCTTGTGGTCGATAGCCGACGACACCGTCAACCGTGCAAGCACGCCCGTTTCAATTCGATTGGAGAAGGCCCGCAGTTCATCGAGCGTAAAGTCCGTCAATTCCCTGTTCTTTTCCAATGCCGCCCGGACGATCCTTCCGGTGATGCCATGGGCTTCACGAAACGGCACACCTCGCTCGACCAAATAATCGGCCAATTCCGTCGCCAGAAAACCGCTGTGCTCCAACGCATCACTCAGCGCTTCTCGATTCACATTCAATCTGCGCATCAATTCCGTCATCACTTGAAGAGAAGACGTCGTCGTATCGAGCGCATCAAAAAGCGCCGGTTTGTCTTCCTGTAAATCGCGATTATAGGTCAACGGAAGCGCCTTGAGCATGACGAGGAGATTCATCAAATGGCCATAGACACGTCCGGTCTTTCCCCGAACCAACTCCGGAATATCGGGATTTTTCTTCTGCGGCATCATACTGCTGCCGGTACAAAAGGCATCCGGCAAGTCCACGAAGTTGAACTCCTGTGATGCCCAAATAATCAACTCCTCGCTGAGTCGGGATAAATGCATCATGAGAATGGACAAGGCCGAGACCACTTCAATCATGAAATCGCGATCGGATACCGCATCCATACTGTTGGCGGTCACCACCGAAAACCCCAACAACTTCGCCGTATACGCCCGATCCACCGGATAGTTTGTCCCCGCCAATGCCCCTGATCCCAGCGGCATCACATTCAGTCTGGTCCTGGCATCGCGGACGCGCCCTTTGTCTCGCTCGATCATCTCCAAATAGGCCAGGAGATGATGTGCGAACAGCACCGGCTGAGCCCGTTGCAAATGGGTATACCCCGGCATCACGATCGTCGAATTGGCTTTGGCCTTGGCCAGCAACACGCGCTGCAGTTCGGTACATTGCTCCATCAATCGGTCGAGGTGATCGCGGAGATAGAGCCGGACATCAAGCGCCACCTGATCGTTCCGGCTGCGCCCGGTGTGGAGCTTACCGCCCAACGGCCCGATCAATTCGGTCAATCGCCGCTCAATCGCCATATGAATATCTTCATCTTGGGGTGTGAACGTAAACCGTCCACGGTCCAGTTCGGCTTTTACTGATTCCAACCCCCGCACGATGGTCTTGGTTTCTCTGGACGAGAACACCCGTGCTTTTTCCAGCGTCTTGCAATGCGCGATGCTTCCCTGAATATCGTGGACGTACAATCGTTGATCGATCGCCACCGATACAGTAAAGGCTTCGACGAGCTGGTCTGTACGTTCCTGAAATCGCCCCGCCCAGGCCTTTGCGGTCGCCGCACGCTTGGGGGCATCCCGTTTCTTCTTCATCATCAACGCGATGCCTTTCGCTGACGCTGTGCCCTGATCTTCAACCGCAATCCGCTCAAGCGGATAAACCCTTCGGCATCTTTCTGGTCGTACACATCATCTTCTTCAAACGTCGCAATGTCGGAACGGTAGAGCGAGTTCTTGGCTTTGCGCCCGACCAGGGTACAACTGCCCTTATACAATTTCACCCGAGCCGTCCCGGTGACATCCGTCTGTGCGTGATCGATCGCCGCCTGCATCATTTCACGCTCAGGGCTGAACCAATACCCGTTGTAAATGATCTCGGCGAATCGTGGGATCAAACTATCCCGGAAGTGCAGCGCCTCACGATCCATCGTCAACGATTCCAGTCCGCGGTGAGCGACATGAAGAATCGTTCCGCCCGGCGTTTCGTAGACCCCTCTCGACTTCATCCCCACATAGCGGTTTTCCACCAGATCGACGCGCCCGATCCCGTGCGCTCCCCCCAACGCATTGAGATGAGCCAAGAGTTTTGCCGGGCTCATTTTCTTACCGTCGACCGCCACGGGATTACCCGCGTGATAATCGATCTCCACTTCACACGGCGTGTTCGGAGCTTTCTCCGGCGCAACAGTCATTTGAAAGATTTCATCAGGCGGGGATTCCCATGGATCTTCGAGAATGCCTCCCTCATAGCTGACATGGAAGAGATTCAAATCCATGCTATAGGGTTTGGCCTTCGTCGCGGTGACCGGGATGCCATGCTGTTCGGCATACTCGATCAATTCACGCCGCGACCGCAACGTCCACTCCCGCCAAGGCGCAATGATCTTGAGCCCCGGCGCAAGGGCCGTATACGTCAGTTCGAACCGTACCTGATCGTTCCCCTTTCCCGTCGACCCATGCGATACGGCTTCTGCGCCCTCCTTGAGGGCGATCTCGGCCTGTCGACGGGCGATCAGCGGACGCGCAATGGACGTGCCCAGCAAATAACACCCTTCATAGAGGGCGTTGCCGCGCAACATCGGAAATACGTAGTCTTTGACAAATGTCTCACGCAAATCCTCGACGTATACCTTTTTGACCCCAAGCTTCCGAGCTTTGGCTTTAATGGCCTGCAGATCTTCCCCTTGACCGAGATCCGCACAAAAGGCGATCACTTCGGCGTCATAGGTTTCCTGAAGCCATTTCAAAATAACGGAGGTATCAAGACCGCCTGAGTAGGCCAATACAATTTTTTTGATGGGCTTGGGTCTCATATAGGGTTCCGACTATACGCCTTTCTTCCTGGTGAGTAATTGCGTCAAGATCGCCTTCTGCATGTGCAACCGGTTTTCTGCTTGATCGAACACGACGGACTGGGGCCCATCAAGAACCTCTGCGGTGATCTCTTGTCCACGATGAGCCGGCAAACAATGCATGACTATTGCGTCGGGCTTGGCCCGTTGCAGGAGCCGTCCGTCGATTTGGTACGGAGCCAGCGCCTTGAGTCTCCTCGCCTGATCTCGCTCTTGCCCCATACTGGTCCAGACATCGGCATAGATGATGTCCGCTTCTTTCACCGCCACCTGTGGATTCTCAATCACCTCGATGACCGCACCGGTGGTCTCAGCTTCAACCCTTGCTCGGTCGATCACGTGCTGATCCGGCTGATACCCTGACGGACATCCTGCCACCACCCGCATACCCATCTTCGCCCCGGCTTCGATCAAAGAGTTCGTGACATTGTTCCCGTCCCCGATATACGCCAACGTGAGCCCCTTGAGTCGGCCCTTGCACTCTTGGATCGTCAACAAATCCGACAGCGCCTGACAGGGATGGCTATGATCCGTCAAACCGTTGATCACGGGCATGTCCGCCGCTTCCGCCCATTCCTGAACCACGGCATGGTCATAGGTACGAATCACAATCCCGTCCAAATACCGTGACAGCACGCGCGCAGTGTCCGAGACGCTCTCTCCCCGGGACAGCTGGCTGTCTCCCATAAAAAGGACCAAGGCATTGCCACCCAGCTGATTCATGCCGGCTTCGAACGACACCCTGGTGCGTGTGGAGGGCTTTTGAAACAGGAGTCCCAGCGTCTTTTCTCGGAGCAGGCGATGGGGTGTTCCTTTCCGCTGTTTCGCTTTCAGCGACCGGGCCAACCGCAGCAAATCTTCGATCTGTCGGCGAGGCATGGTCGCCACATCCAGAAGATCCTTCGCATATCCGCTTCTACGGCCTGATTGTTGAGTCTTTCGCGCCATTAGTGACGGCCAGCCTTCTCTTCCACGACCCGACGATTGAAAATCACGGTCAGCGTGTCGAGCAATTTATCGATATCCCGCTGAGTTACGACCAGCGGAGGAACGAACCGCAAGACTCGCTCGCCTGCCGCATTGATAAGGACTCCCCGAACCAAACAATCCGCCACGACGGATTTGGCATCCGTATCGATCTCTACTCCCTGCAACAAACCGAGGCCGCGAACCTCTCGAACGATTCGCTGCCGGTCCTTACAATCCGCCAAGCTTTTTGCCAAATAGTCACCCATCCGCTTAGCATGTTCCAATATGCCCCCGTCAAGAAGCGTCCGGCAGACCGCCAATGCCGCTGCGCAAGCCAAAGGATTCCCCCCGAATGTGGAGGCATGATCACCTGGCTGGAATGCCGATGCAACTTTTTCCTTCGCCAAACAGGCGCCGATCGGCACTCCACCACCCAGCCCTTTGGCTAAAGTCATAATGTCAGGTTCGACACCCAACTGCTGATAGGCGAACAGCGTCCCGGTCCTTCCCATACCGGTCTGCACCTCATCAAAGATAAGCAGGATGTCTCGCTGGGTACACAGCGTACGGAGCTGTGCAAGATACTCCCGATCCGCCACATGAACACCACCCTCACCCTGGATGGGTTCCAGCATGATCGCCGCGGTCCGTTCACCGACCATGGCCTCAACCGCACCAAAGTCATTGAACGGCGCATACGCAAACCCCGGCATCAGCGGCTCAAACCCCTTCTGGACCTTCTCCTGCCCGGTTGCGGTAATCGTTGCCAATGTCCGGCCATGGAACGAGTTGGTCATCGTGATTACTTCAAACCGTTCCGGACCGTATTTCGCATGAGCATATCGGCGCGCCAGCTTGATAGCCGCTTCATTAGCCTCGGCACCACTGTTGCAGAAAAACGCGCGATCGGCAAAAGAGTGCTCGACCAACATCTTTGCCAATTGCACTTGCGGTTCCGTATAGTATAGGTTTGAAACATGGATCAATTGGGCTGCTTGTCGTTGGATGGCATGGACAAGATCCGGATGTCCATGGCCAAGGACATTCACGGCGATCCCACCGACGAAATCGATATACTCACGGCCCTCCAAGTCGTACACTCTTGTCCCGCGCCCTCGAACAATAGAGATCGGTTGGCGCGTATAGGTCTGCATCAGATATTTGGCGGCCGCGTCTTTCAGCTCTTCAGTCGGCATAACGTCATCACCTTAATCAGAAAGGCACGAAAACTAGCACAGGGTCGGTGTGAAAGCAACAAGTCGAGGCAGGGGAAAGAACGAGTAGGCTCGGCGTCCTGCCTGCTCAACACCACGTACCACTGACACGATTGTGTACCGGATACGGATCCACCGGCTGATCTGTCCCTGAGTGTGATAAGCTGCATTGCCATGAAACCTTGTACTCACTGTAACCAACAGAGCCCTGACGACGCCAATTTTTGCCATCAGTGCGGCACCCCGCTTGAGGCCTCTCCAAAGACGGAAGAGCCTACAGACGACCAGCACGCCGGCGAACAGCAGCCCGACGAACAGCCCGCCTCCCCTCCGCCACCGAACGAAGAGGCTGTGTGGCGGCAGTTCATCGGCCCCAATGCAGACCATTATTTGGAGACCTTCAAGAGGTTTTCCGCCAACGGACAACCCAAATTCGCGCTGTCCTGGAACTGGCCGGCATTCCTCTATATCTCCTTTCTCTGGTTTCTCTATCGAAAGATGTATCTCCATGCATTTGTCTATGCCGTGGGTCCGATGGTGTCCACATATCTCACCGGCGACGTCAGTGCCGGCATTGTGTGGAGCATCATGGCAGGCGCCACGGCGAACTATTTGTATTATTGGCATTGCCTGGAACAGATCAGCCGGATCAAACAAGCCGGCAGACTGGAGCCGACCGTCCTCCAGGAATCCGGCGGCGTGCAACTCTATGTCATTTGGGTCGGCGTCGCGTTTTACCTCCTGTTTTTCATCACACTCGCCAAAATGGGGCAGGAAGGTCCTCCCGGTATGGACGGACAACCGACGAAGTCCGACAGGCCGCCGGCGATGACAGGCGTATAGGTGATTCCGAGGCATACCGCATGCGGCCCATGCCTCTCCGTACCGCCCGAAGGCACGGCTTGACTTAAAAAAACAATGACGTATTCTTGGGCCCCACGAAGCATTTCTCATGCGACAATGAACGGGAGCGTACGATGTCTCGGCTAATTCTCCTCCGTCATGGCGAGTCTCAATGGAACCTGGAAAACCGCTTTACCGGTTGGGTCGATGTCCCCCTGTCACCGCGCGGCATTCAGGAAGCAAAAGACGCCGGAGACAAACTCAAGGAATTTGTCTTCGACCGTGCATTCACATCCGTACTCAGCCGCGCAAATGAAACATTACGACTTGCCCTGGAAACCATCGGACAAACACATATTCCCATCGAAAAAGACAAGGCATTAAACGAGCGGATGTATGGAGAATTGCAGGGGCTGAACAAAGCCGAAACCGCCGAGAAGTACGGCGACGCACAGGTGAAAATTTGGCGAAGGAGTTACGATGTGCCGCCCCCGGGCGGAGAGAGCCTCAAGGATACCGCGAATCGGGTCTTGCCGTATTACGAGAACACGATCAAGCCGTATTTGTCCAAAGGGGAAACCATTCTGATCGCCGCCCACGGCAACAGCCTTCGCGCCTTAGTCATGGAGCTTGAGCAACTGTCGAGAGAAGAGGTCCTGGAATTAAATATCCCTACCGGCGCCCCGCTGCTCTACGAGTTGGACGACAACGGAAAGGTGATCGCACACCGATACTTGTAGCACAGATTCGGTTTTTAGTTATGAGTGTTACGTTTTGAACGCACCTACAATTACGAACGACACACTCAAAACGAAGAAACAGTCCTACATCTATTTCAGCTCAGACTGACCCTCAGGCCGCCCCCTCCAAAAGTTTGCCGTACTCCGCCGCCGGCGCATGGTCGATCAATAACACCAGCAACTTCGACCGGTCCTCGGACGAGATTCCCCCATGATCCTCGATACGCGAAGCGGCTTCTGCGCTGACAGCCATATGGTTCATACCTTCATAATCCACCAAGTGGCCATACTCGGCCCGCCGTTCATCCAATTCCTGTCGGTAGGCTTCCCATGTGCCCGAACCAAGCCCCCCTGTTTCCCACCACGTCCTTTTGACCGATTCCACCAGAGGGTCGATTATCGCAGCTCGATACTTGAGCGGAATGTGCGCGTCGATCGCAGCGAGAATCCAATAGACATTCAACGACACGATCTCACGGGAAATCACCTGAATATCGGATTCAGACACCGTGATCCCATATTCTTCAAGCAACTCGACGGATAGGGGCTTCGGCATTATCCGAAGCAATGCGGCCACAGCCTCTGCAGGAGTCATCATACGGTCCACCTCTTGAGTTATCGTGCTGCATGAGAATACTGCACGGCTCGGTCAGGCTCAAGCCGCTTGTCCGAATGCGGGGGCTGTGCTAGATTTCAAGTCCTATCTTGAGGAGTCTTCATGTACCGATCCGCCTGCCGCAGCCTTCTTGTTATCGTACTGACCGTCGCATGCTGGGCTGCGACACCTCCCCGATCGACTCAGGCCGATGACAACCGCTGGGGATTCGGCTCGGACGTCGGATTCACCGCAGGCACAGTCGACGACACCGTGTTCAATCTCGGATTCAACCTCGACTATTATCCGGATGAGAACTTTTCATTCGGACCGATGATGCAAATCGCCCCGATCGGGAATCTGTTTCAATTCTCTCTCGCCGGCGTCGGGAAATATCATATCCGCCTAGACAATGGCATCAATATTGTTCCCTTCGCGGGCATTGGGTTTATTCACAATAGTTTGGACCGCAGAATCGGCTGGAGGCAGATCGATGAGAGCGACACGAGTTGGTATATCCCGGTCGGTGTCTCGCTGGAATATCAAGTCGCCCGCAACATCGCCATGGCTTCAACCGTCATTGTGAACCTTCATGATGTGGATATGACCCCGGCTCTCCGTCGGGAGGACAAAACCAGTGTGGCATTGATGTTCGGTTTCCGGTGGGGGCCGTAAATACAGAGGCTACGATCGAGGTTATAGCCGAGTGGAGATTCGCGTAACCTAAACCTCGGCCTTGACCTTCACCAAGCTGACGGGCTTTTTCAGATCCTGCTACGCGGCTTTTGCGGGTCGCCATCGAAGGCCGACGTTCAAAAGCTCCTGCAGGAGTTCTTGATACTGATACCCGGCATGTTCCGCTGAATCGGCAAAATCCTCCCGGTACGCGATTTGCGGGTTCGGATTGGCTTCCAACACGTACAATTGCCCTCCGCTGTCCATACGCATGTCGATCCTGGCATAACCGTTAAGCCCGAGCACCCGGTAGACCCGTTTGGCCAAATGCTGGATCTCTTCGCGTTTCCTCGCCGGGAGTTGCGTGGCTTCTTGTGAAACAATGCCGTACTTGAGCTGATACGTCCTGCTCCATTTCACCCGTTCTGTCGCAATCCGTCGGGCATCATCCGGGAGCTTGTCGAGGATCAACTCCCAGACAGGGAGCGCCTGCAGATGTCCGTTACCGATGACTCCGACATAGAATTCCCGCCCCTCAATATACTGTTCGATCAGCGCCCCGCTTCCGACATGATGGTGAATGAACGCGACCCGTTCACGTAATTTCTCGTCCTCCTCCACGATCGAGGCCTGCGAGATCCCCAACGACGCCTCCTCCGTGGTTGATTTGACGATCAAGGGGAACGCCAGTCCTTTCGGCCGTCTGACGACACGCCCATGAGGGACTTCAATGAACTTCGGATGGGGGATGCGATGGAACGACAACATTTTCTTGGTCAAGGCCTTATCACGTGCCAGCATAAGACCGCGGGGGTTACAACCGGTATAGGGCAGATGCAGAAGTTCGAGGTAGGACACCACATGCTGATCGTATACGGCGATGCCGTCGAATTCTTCCAATAAATTGAACGCAATGTCCGGCTTGTACTCATCGATGGCCTGGCGGATCACTTCAAGATCGCTCTTGACTCCGAGCGGCCTGACGTCATGGCCGATTTTTCTCAGCGTCGTGACGACGTCGTATTCGGTTCTCCACTCTGCCGCGGTAGGATCTTGGCCGCCCGTCTCTTCGGGTGGAACGAGATCTCCATGCATGAGGACGAGAACGCGCAAACGCTTCATACGGCCACTCGATGCCTCCCGCTTCTCAAAAAATTCATCGTATGAACCGTCAGCAGAATCGTGAAGTCGAGTTTGGCTTGCTCCTCCGCCACCGGAACATGCAGATCCAGTTCACGGCAGCGAGCGATCATGGCCTCCAACACCTGATCGATCGTATATTGATATTCGCCGGTCCAACTCGCGACCTTCCGCCGGACTTCCCGTCGAAACCGATTAAGAAAAGTCGCGGCCTTCGGCTTGTCTCGATGGGCGGGGGGACTCGCAAACAGACGTTTGAGATCAGGGTCGTAGAGCGACTGCCGGTCGACTCCATAATGTCTGCGTTTCCACTCATAGTGTTCCCGAAGCGTTTTCTTCAGGGAGGGCAAGGGATCCACTTCCTCATCGGTCGTCACGGCAGGAGAGACTCCCGAAAGTTCTTTCATCAATCCGTCGACATAGCGAAGTTTCTTCAAGACGGGCCATCCTCGGTACCGTTCTTCCCATGCCGAATTCGGCGTCAACCAGACGGCAAATGTTTCGGCAAAATCTTCGTCCGGATGGCTTTGCGCATACCAAACGTCCAAATGGTGCACGAAGCTTCTGCTGTACGGGCGCGGCGAATAATACAGCGGATAACGTTGTGACGATTTTCCGAAAATCTTCTGGCGAATCTTGCGGCGCCGGATCTTGAAGGCGTTTTCGATGGCGTGGCCGGCTTCGTGGCGCAAAATGCGCAAGCACCAATCCGCGGTGCCTCCCTCCACTTCCAACATCTGCGTCAGTTCAAGCCTCGCCAGACGAGGATGGGCAAGATAAAAGGGGACGGCAATACCGGGAATCCCATCGGGCGTAAACCATTCGTTCGAGATCCAAAAATGCGGGTGAAACAGCAACTGCCGCGCTTCGAGTTCACGAGACAATTCGGCAATCGGCTGCTCAAGGAACCCGCCTGTGACCTTCAACTGCAACTCACACATCGGAAGATCGAGTAGATCCTCATCAGACCATGAGGCCCATGGAGGATCCTCCTGATCGACTACCGGTGTCTTTAGGGCATCGGTCCCTGCGCGCGACATAGAACGTCTGGATTCCGTGGAGCCCCAGGCTTTCGCCTACTTCGCCAAATCCGTTCGGCTTCGAAGGCCAAGCAGCCGTGGCTTCCTGCGAAGGCAGATGAATGTGTTCGACGATTGTCCTGAAAGAACTATAGCACGCAATACCCAACATGCCACGGACGGTCCTCTTCCAACTCTCGGGGAAACAGCCGCCTAGCCCGCATTATTCATGACAGTTCGTCGCCCGTTCGACAGGCTCAGGGTCCCGAGCATCGTCGAGGGACGAAATCGCCAAGCCGCGTCGCGAGAGCGGCGCGCGGAGGCCTGAGGTTCTGAGGCGTACTCGTGCAGTACGTCGAGGGACCGAGGGGCGAGCCCGCCGCCTACAGGCTTGTCGCAGCAGCGGATCGGCGATTGCAGCAGAAGTGCTCATGAATAATGCGGGCTAGAGCAGCCCCTTTCTCACCCGCCTCCTCAAGATGCCATGGAGGGGAAGCCGTGGAGTTCCATAACCGTCCGTCGACAGGGAAGCCGCAAGCCAGGTACAATCTCCCCATGCATGCGTCCGCAACCACATCGTCCTCTCCCCAAAAATTGGATGAACAAACGGAGAAGTTACAAACACGCCTCTGCCGTTTGGTGGGACAAGCCATCGCCGACTATCGCCTCATTGAAGACGGCGACAAGATCATGGTGTGTCTATCGGGCGGAAAGGACAGCTATGGCTTGCTCGATATCCTGCTCGTGTTGCAACGGCGAGCTCCGATTCGGTTCGATATCGTTGCCGTCAACCTCGATCAAAAACAGCCGGGATTCCCGGCCCACGTCCTACCCGACTATCTGACCGGCCGGGGTATCCCCTTTCATATTGAAACCCGCGATACCTACTCGATCGTCAAACGCCTGATCCCGGAAGGACAAACCACCTGTTCGTTGTGTTCTCGATTGCGACGCGGGCACCTGTACCGTCTGGCCACGGAACTCGGCGCCACCAAGATTGCGCTGGGCCATCACCGTGACGATATTGCGGAAACCCTGTTTCTGAATCTGTTCTACACAGGAAAATTGAAGGCGATCCCACCGAAGTTACGCTCAAAGGACGGGCGGCATCTCGTCATTCGCCCGCTGGCTTTCGTGAAGGAATCCGACCTGGCACGATACGCCGAATTGCGGGGGTTCCCCATCATTCCCTGCGATCTCTGTGGATCTCAGGAAGATCTGAAACGGAAAAAGGTGAAGGCGTGGCTTCGTGAGGTGGAGCGGGACTCGCCCGGTGCGTCCGACAGCATCGCTGCCGCCCTCAGCAATGTCGCACCGGCCCTCTTAATGGACCCTCGCCTCTTTGACTTCACTTCGCTCAATACAAGCGGTGAACACATATCCGAGGGTGATGCCTGGCTGGATCAAGAACCGGCCTCGGATCACAACCTCACTGATCCTCATTCTTCAACAGAAGCCGCTCAGGTTTCTCTGTCTTCGCCCCTTAAACCTTAGTCCTCCCGCATCCAGATCTTGCCACGATCCAGCATGTGGACGACCTACGACGGACTCGCTGACTCCAGGCATGCGGTTCTCATTTTTAC
Source organism: Nitrospira sp. (assembly GCA_029879905.1). Classification (GTDB taxonomy): domain Bacteria; phylum Nitrospirota; class Nitrospiria; order Nitrospirales; family Nitrospiraceae; genus Nitrospira_D. The sequence continues at coordinate 36,135 of JAOUPN010000007.1, forward strand.
AGATTACTGAAGTCAGCGGAAATTCGTGAGAAACAGCCTCCCTGTAGGTGATACCGAAAACAACCGGATCGGCAAACGTCTTTTTACTCAAAACTCTGTCCCTGTAGACGAACACAACGCATGAAGAAATCTTCATGCGCCTCTAACGCCTTCTTCATGCGCTGGGAACTATACTTTCTCGTATGAAAGGAGGTGAAGACCGATGAGCTCTTTGTTCTTGGCAGCAGTTGCGCTCAGTCTTCTTGCGGAAGTGATACGACCGGCCCGTATGGTCACACGAATACGAATGTCCACCTGCTATCGAATCATCGGCGCGCTCGTGTTTTCAACGATCCTCCTTCCCGGTTTCGCGACGGCACATGGAAATGTCGAATTGGAACAAGACACCTGTGTGCGGCGAGTCGGAGGAAGCATGGTCCATTTCAACGCCTATCAACCGCAAAACGCGGCAAAGGCTCACTATTGCACGGAAATCCCCGGTGAGGGTGATACCTTCCTCGTGGTTGATCTGGTCGATCCGGGATTGCGCACGGTGCCGATGGAAGTTCGCGTCGTCAAGGGAATCGATGACTCGTCCGACGATCAAACCGTCGCGTACTGGCCTCCCACAACCCATCCGGACGGCGTACTCCGAGGCGAAGCCACCCTGACCAAAGGACTGTATAGGGTAATTATTACGCCCGAGGGGCTGAGCCCTTCGTCGTATCTGCTGCGGGTCCAGCAAGTCGACTAT
>JAOUPN010000405.1 GCA_029879905.1 Nitrospira sp.
TCCAACATTTCAAGAATCACGTTCATCCGCTGCCGAACGGTAAGATTGTCGGGAACGATCTCGATCAGTTTTTTCCCGGGATTCCGGTCCAGAATTTTTTGGAGTGCGTCCACCAGGTCGAACAACGTCACATTATCCAACAGCGTATCTTCCGACTGAACAGGCTCCGGATCGCCCGGTACCCGGCTGAACATCTCCCGCCACATCTTTTCCTGCCCATCCAGTTGATAGGCTGCTTCCTTGTACGCTTTATATTCCAGCAATCGCCGAACGAGTTCTTCTCGTGGGTCCGGCCCATCCTCATCATCCTGAGCAGCTTCATCGACCGGCAACAGCATTTTGGATTTGATCTGCAGCAGCGTCGCCGCCATGACCAGAAAATCACCTGCCACGTTGAGATTGAAACTCTTCATGGCCTCAATATATTCCAGATACTGTTGGGCAATGAGGGCGATGGGAATATCGTAAATATTGATCTCGTTCTTTTTGATGAGATGCAGTAAGAGATCGAGCGGCCCCTCGAAGTTTTCGATCCGGACCTGATACGGCAACTCTGTCTGTTCGTAATTATCCGCCTGCGACTCCATGGGGGTCGTTATACCAACCTTATGGGGGGGTAGCAAGCTGCAATCTAGGGGTGGGAATCGTGCGTTATTTGCGTTTTAACGCATAGGCCGTCAGTGCGACGGCCAAGAGCAAAAAAAACGCTGTCAGACCATGCCGATCCAGGAGAGCGTTGAATCCATCGGCAGGCGGCTCTTGAGCCACCCGTTTCGTTCGGGTGAACAGAGGCGGGTTATCGAATCGAGCCCGTGCCAGATTATCAGACTCTGCAAATACTGCGTCCGAAAAATCGGCGAGACCGAGAAATTGGGCGCCGGAAAACGACGCCGTCTCATCGAATTTGGAAAAGGTAAAAAACGCATCACGACTGAAGATTGCCTCGCCAAAACTCACCCGACGTGTGAACCGGCTCCCTGAAAATCCCGTTCCTGAGCCGAACCTCACCCCCTCAAATAGCGCCGTCGACTCGAATGTTACTTCAAGCAATTCTGCCATGCCATCGAACAGCGCACGGGTACAATCGACCGGCCCATGAAAGATTGACCGATGAAATCTCGTATGGGGCCCGAACTTCGTGTTTTTGCAGTCCATCGTCCGCATAAACTGCCCTTGAACAAAGTAGGCCTCCTGCTGAAACACCGCTCCGGCCAGTTCTACCTGGCCTTCAAATCTCGATCGGGATAGATCGACACCTTCGCGAAATGTCGTGCCCTGAAAATCGACCGGCCCATCGAACTGAAGCATACCCTGCCTGGAGCGATGTCTCATGGCCCCCATGACCGTTGAATCCCTGATACGTACGATCCCGCGGATATGCCGCAACTCCTCCGCCTTTGGCGATACCTGCCCTTCTACGATCGAACCACCGCCGTCCTTCCGTACCGACAAACGATCCAGGTTCAGTTCTCCATGTATGACGACCCCAACTAATTCAACCGGCTGCCCCTTTTCCAGTGTATCCAGAATGGCCTCCGCCCTGACAGACTGAGCCTCTCGCTCGGCGCGTGTACAGCTGGCGGGCAGTCGTTTGACCAGACCTTCGTCTGCCTTGCTTGAGGATGGCTCCGCCACACATTGTGCGTTCGCCTCTTGCCCGGAAAGAAGAACCGTCCACGCAAGGCACAGCATCAGAAGACGAAAGTACCAACGATGTTTCCAGCCTGTATCCATTGATATGTTCTTGAACGCAAGAGACTAACGCATGAACGGAGAACACATGGAGACGATGACCCTATCCGAAGGGATAAATAGAGGAAGTGTGCCGCCCACATTTAATTCTGAATCAGACTACGGGCGGGAAATACGAGCGAGTGTGGGATCCCACAGCGTACCGTCGATGGTCGGCTCTGAGTTGTCGACGACACCTCGACAGGCTCACTCCGCCGTCGGCGCAGACAAGCGACAAAGGATTGAAACGCACCCTCGTTGCCACGGTTCGGAGAACACCTGCTACCCGTTCATCCAGCACTTCAACCATCCTCGGAACAGACTTCCGAAGTGGATGGGCGACTGTCGCTTCCTACGGAGACACGTGGCGACGTTCTGCATCAGGACGTTTCCCAGACGGCTGTCACACCCTCTCACAAATCGGCACGCCTGTACTCCAGGGTCGGCACAAACCGGCAAGTCACGACGATTTAGTTATTCCGATAGTCGTCTCCATCATCCAGGAGACCTTCAGACTTGTTGATGAACTCATCGCTATCATCGTCTCCGTCAAGATCCAACTCTTCCTCAACATCCTCACCCAGATCGTCGTCCATATCTAAATCTTCTTCGTCGACCATCTCGTCATCAAGATCCACATCGTCACCCGACTCAACCGGGAGTCCGACCGCCGGTGTGCGAGAGACCACCTCTTCTTGGGGACGCGCTTCAGACTGAGGTGCGAACGTCTCAACAGGCTCGCTCACAGATTGTTCCTGAGCGATCTTGGGCGCTCTCTTGGCCGGTTTTTTTTCTGCAGGTTTCTTGATGGATTTCTTTACTGGTTTCGCCGCAGACTTTTTCACGACCTTCTTCGAGAGTTTCTTCGGGGATGGTTTTGCGACCTTCTTTGCGACTTTTTTCGTAACTTTCTTGACGATTTTCTTTGCGACTTTCTTCGCCGGTTTTGCCGTTTTCTTCACCGCCTTCTTCGCGACCTTTTTACTCGTAACCGCTTTTTTCTTGGCGGGTTGTTTCACCGCTTTCTTCTTGGCTGAAGCCGCGGTTTTCTTCTTTGCTGACGATTTCTTTGTTACAGGCTTTTTCTTCGCCATTCTTCGTCCTCCTATTTGTCGTCGCGCCGATTGTCCCACGGGTTAACGGCCACCATCTAGCACGAACGAATGACCTGATGCAACTGTTTCACCATTTCTTTCATGCTCCGGCCCTGTGCGCACATCCTCTGAGAACATCTTCACCTTTTATCGTCATCGCAGGGCATCTTCAACCACGTAAAAACCACAAGAGCCCCGACCTACGGGAAGACGGGTAATTCGCAGACACGGCTATGATAAGATACTACTCATACAAAGCATGTCCGCAAATCATTTCCAAAATTTCTCAATGCACACTGAATTGGACACGCGAGGAGGAATAACTCGGTGACGTGGCTTACAGCGGCCGGACTGACCATTGCGGTGGGGATCGGATCATCGTGGTCCCCGGTCCATACGTCCTTACATACAGAAATCCTCATGGAAGACGGAGCCCCGTATTATATTCCCGTCAGGGCAACTGCGATCAGCGGA
>JAOUPN010000406.1 GCA_029879905.1 Nitrospira sp.
CCGTCCACGCGATTGTCGTTGCCATCCACGCCAGAGGGCGACCGGTTGGCATCAGGCGTGTGGAATGTAACCTGTGATCGTTCGAGTGAAGCGTCCTGACGCTACCGGGGCAACCCCTTGAGTGATGCGCTCACACACATGATTGAGGCGCTCGGTATTGAGATCGCTGTCATCCGTAAGAAAGGTGGCGGAACCCAGATCGAGTTGCGGGGCGGGGAACGCGTTGGTCAAGCTGAGAGCTCGTGGCTCTATCGGTTCATGGTGGTCGAGGAACTGAATCTGCGCGACGAGACGCCGATCCGGATTACGGCAGGGCAAGAGGACACCCCCGGCGTACTCGTGTCGTTTCGGGAGGGCGTTCTGATAGTGGCCTTGGAGAAGGATCTCGGGCCTCAAATTGCAGCGGCTCGCCTGGTGACGAACGATTCCTTCCTTGTTGAACGGCTGAAAGAGCGACTTGGAAAATAAAGGGGTCGGGAGTCGTTTCTTAACGACTCTGTACCGAGAAGAACACGTACCGGGAGTTGTTCTTTCAGGAAACTCAATATCCATTTGCCCTATGGGGAAGTGTCTTTACTGGAACCGGTCTCAGGTGATCATAGTATGAGAGATGACCGCCTGCACGGGGTTCTTTCCCGGCGGTGAAATCCTGCATGGGCAAGTTCCTCCTCTCTGCACGCTCCTCTTGAGCAGAAATCACATCATTCCTCCCCATGGCAAGGGACCCGATATATAATTTCGGCTTTGGTTGAAAATCAGCTGTAGAAGAGGTGCAGAATGGACCCGTCTGAGTCAACAACACGAGCCGAGGCGCGTCGTAGGGGATTGAAAACACGGCTTCTACGGCTTCCCGGCCAGTCTAACGACGAACATGTTCGGATACTCCAAGACACGTGGACGGACGTTCTGGTATGGCCGTTGATCTTTTGTATCCTCGCAGGAGTTGAATGGATTCAGTGGTGGGATTCGACTCCTCCAAGTCCTTGGGTGCCCAGTGTTCTTGCCGTACTCTCAATGTGCTATGCCTACTGGAAGTATCGTACGCTTCGGCCAGAAATTCAGGCCTATAAGCTTGGAAGGGACGGAGAGCGTCTTGTTGGGGAAATGCTGGATCAACTGCGAGTCAAGGGTTATCGGGTGTTTCACGATGTTGTGGGAGAGGGGTTCAATATCGACCATGTTATTGTGGGGCCAGCCGGTGTGTTTACTATTGAGACGAAGACGCGAAGTAAACCCTCGCAAGGTAATTCTCGCGTGATTTATGACGGCAAAACCGTACGAATTGGGAATGGAGTGCCTACGGATGCGCCATTGAATCAGGCACGTGCCCAAGCGCGATGGCTGACTGATTTTATTAATGATGGTTGTTCGAGGAAGTTTGGTGTTCGTCCCGTTCTGGTGTTCCCTGAATGGTATGTGGAACAGATCGGAGCCTGGAGGGAGAGCGGTCTCTGGGTCCTTAATCCGAAAGGACTCGACGACTTCCTGGACCACGAATCACAGATTCTCACGAACCAGCAGGTTGACTTTGTTGCCAGTATTCTTACGCGACACTGCCGGCAACTTGCTGCGTAAGAGCAGGGTGGTGTTTGAAAAGGGGATGACACAAGCTGCCAGGAGCCATTCCCTCTGAATCATGGCGGTGTGCGAAGCAGGTTCGGGAGAAATGAGGCAACCCTTGAATCCGCCTCTGTGCAGTTCCGATGATTGAGAACATGTCTTATGCAAAGCTAATGCACATGATATCGAGAGCCTGCAATTGAGAAACCTCTTCGACCAGTACTCCCAACCTGAGAACCGGCTTACACACGCATTGCTCGTGTCTTTGGAAGAAGACCGCTGGTTGCTCAATGCATTTGTCCAGTGGGCCTCCGGTAGGAATGTGAAGAAGGCTAAACTGACGATTTTAGAGCAAGCGCTGCCTGGTGAGGAGCCGGACCTTTCTGAAGAAGAGAGTGAGCGTCGGGGATTGCCGGATGGCTGTATTACCGATGGGGAGCATTGGGCGCTTCTGATCGAAAGCAAAGTCGCGTTACGACCCACGCTCGATCAGCTGGATCGGCATGTGCAGACGGCAACACGGAGGGGGATCAAGGACGTACAACTGTTGCTGTTGACGGTTCGTCCCGCTCCTCCTCGGTTGTCGGGCAATATGGTGGCAAGGCAGTGGGCTGATGTTTATGCCTGGTTGTCCAAACAAAAACATCGGTCTGCATGGGCGACACGCTGCCTGGAGTACATGCAGGTTATGGAACAGAAAGAGGCAGAGGCTGGGTACTTACAGGAAGGGAGATTGACAGTGTTTTCAGGAATTCCTTTTGGAAGGCAGGAGCCCTATACCTATGGCCAGGCGAAACGATTGCTGAAATTGCTACGCGAGGAACTCTGCAAGGATACGCGATTATCGAGACAGGTTGAGGCAGATCTCTCAGCGCCAGGTCGTACCGCCATTACCGGCCACAATCACTCTCAGGTGTGGGATTTTATTCCGATTCGGCAAGCTCGGAAGGCAGCGAAACACACGGAGTATCCTCACCTCACAATGGCTGTTGGTCGGGATGGTGTCGGAGCCTATGTGATTGTTCCTGATGGCGTCAAGTCTGCGTCAGGGGCGCATTTACTCGGTACAGGCATGGAGGGGTTCAGGGCAGCGGTTCAGCAGGTTGGGACCAATCTCTTGAGCGTTCTTCAAAAGGTGCGTGGATTTGTGCCTGAAATTTGCATCGTTCAGCGCCATTGGACAAGTCGAAGTGCTCCAGGCACGATCGATTGCCAGTTACGATTCGATGTGCGGACGGCGCTGCCTGAGGCAAGTCGATACCGAGGATCTGTGAAGAGTCAGCCACAGTGGCTCGCGGCGGCTTACGAAGCCCTTGTTGATCACAATTCCAATCTGGAATTTCAAATCGGGTGCTCGTTTCCCTACGAGACATGCAAGACGGTTTCCGATCCCTCCATTGTTCGGGTCATTGCCGATGTCTGGCTCGGCTGCGCGCCGATTATCAAGAAGACGACACGGTGCTAGAGGGCTGTTTTCTAAGGAGGAGATTAAAGGGGGCGGGAGTCAATTCGTGTATTTGACGAACAAATTACCATGTACATGAGGCTCTCTGATCTCGCCATTAGGTGCGATCTGCACCTTGGGATATCTGATTCAGCGCGTCCACCTTCCAAATGGTTGCATAACATCATTCTCACTACGATGATGGTGTCAGGCATTGCTATCTAGACTATTCTTAAGATTTGGCGATGA
>JAOUPN010000408.1 GCA_029879905.1 Nitrospira sp.
ACATAGAAATCAACAAGGCAGCAGGGAGAATTACAATGTTTAGAGCCTAAACTTGGCGCGTAGAGTGCAAATGGCCTTAGAATGTCCTGATCAAAAGGCCACCAGTAGGATTTCTTCTATCAGCTCCGCTGGAATGACTGTAAGCCTGTTGTATCCTACCATCGGCAGATGATCGGATTAGGCTGGGGGGTTTTTGACCAGGACTCGAATCAGTCGGCTGGATTATCGTCGGCCAGTTGCGCGCCTTCGAGATGAGGGGCGTTTGCTGGCTTTCTTGGGAGCGGGCATGAAGACTGATGGTGAGACATCGAAGCGGGCGGCGAGTTGGGTGATTTGTGGGATGTTCAGGTCTCGCTTGCCGGAGAGGATTTCCGACATGATGCCTTGGCTGCCGATCTCGGGCAAGTCCGATTGCTTGAGGGCATGTTCCTCCATCAATGAGCGGATGATTTCGGAGGCGGAAGAGTCTGAGAAGGGGACATGGGCGTCCTCATAGGCTTCGATAAAGAGGCCCAGGGTTTCAGCAAGGTCGGCCAGGGGGTGAGTTTCTTGCTGGCCGATTTCATCCAGGATCTCATCGAGGACGGTCACTGCCCGGTTATAGTCGGCTTCCGTCCGTAACGGACCGAGTGGAATCCGCTGCCGAATGCGGCGGTAGGCAGTGTTGGCTTCCTGAATGTATTTGGCGAGCATGGCTCAAGTTCTCCACTGGTTCCGGTCGTATCTTTGAAGAGGGGTCGTTGCTTGGTTTGGCACCTGAAAGGCGCTGTTCGTTCAATAATATTGGTCCTTGGATTGGATTAGGCCGCGGCCTTTTTGACCCGGAGTTCCGCCTAGTTCTCGGTTGCAGCCTAACACCATGAAAGGTGAAACGTAAAAGGTGACCAGAAGAATTGTCGCAAGTATGACGTCCCAAGACCTTTCAATTTTTACGCTTCATGTCTCACGCGCAGAGGGCCATTTTGAATGTCCTACCTGGTGAGTTGGTATTATCTCGATCCTCGATGCCCATGGTAGCCACAGAAATCAAAGTGAGTTTGCCGTCAGATCTCGCTTGTCTGGGCGGAATTCCGACTCAACGCCTTGGCTGCTCGGACGGCGGCATCCAAGAGTAAAACAATCGACGTGTCGATCCATGACCCCTTCCAGGATTCCTCTGCCTGCTTTTCAGGCCTTCCGGGTTCCGTTATAATACCGTCCATGAATTCGATCAAATATATCTATTGGCAGGATCAGAATGACTGGCTTGGTTATCTCCAAGAGTATCCCGATTACTGGACGCAAGGGGAATCGTTGGAGGACCTGCAAGCCCACCTTCGCGATCTGTATCTGGATCTCACGAGCGGTGAAATCCCTGGAGTGCGAAAGCTTGCTGAGCTGACTCTCCGGTGAAACGCAAAGACCTCATCCGACAGTTGGAGGCCGATGGTTGTGTGCTTGTACGCCACGGCGGAAAGCACGACTGGTATCATAATCCCATCACGAAAGTTTCCCAGCCTGTTCCTCGCCACACTGAGATTAATGAACATCTTGCAAGACGCATCCTGAAAATACTGGGCTCGCCGGCATAGTTCTGGGCAAGTCTCGTTTTATGTATTTCCCATCAGGCAACCATTGCGTTCTTCTATCGGCTGAGTATCGGATTAGGCTGCGGCCTTTTTGACTCGGAGTTCCGCCCGGTGCCCGGTTGCGGCCAGGACTCGGATCAGCACATCGGTTGAGACCCCGTGGGTATTTCCATTCGCAATCGCCGTCACCCGCGTTCTCGATGTGCCCGCGTTCTTTGCAATCGCGGCGTGAGTCAGCCGCCCGGCTTGAATGATCTTGGCTAGGGCGACGGTGAGTTCCGATCGAAACTCCATTTCAGCGGCATCCGCTGCTGATAAACCCAGGGCTTGCCCCAGATCGTCGGCTGTCAGAACAGTCACTCGTTTGCCGGTCCTAGTTGGTGGCATCTATCATCTCCTGTAAGCGTCGTCGGCCGAGTGCAAGTTCGGGGGCCGGTGTTTTCTGCCTCTTCTTCTGAAAAGCATGAAACACCAGAATTGTGTCGGCCAGTTTCACGAAGTAGAATACTCGTACTGTCGTTGTCGCACTTCGAACCCTCAACTCATGCGTTCCGGGTGCAACTGAGGGCATTGGCCTGCTGAGTGGGAGGCCAATGCTGATACCTTTCTGCAGGTCCCGAAGTGCCTCACCAATTTCTCGCTTGAGCGCCGGCGACTGGTCACGGATAAATGCCAGGGCTTTTGGATGAAAGGTGATCGATTTCACATGTAGAGTATGTCTCAAAGTTAGGACATTGGCAAGAGGGTGACTCTACAATAGGGAGAGCTTCCATTAAATAGGAGGCGTAAAGGGCTGGAGTTTGTTGCAAGGCCGTTGGGTTCATCTTTCGCCGCGGCAGGTTCTTGCATGATCCCATTCAATGGGCCGGCTTTGTAGAGAGCGCAGACGGCGACTGGTCGCCCACGCGTCCCGTTGACTAAGGTAGAAGCAAAGTGCTAAAGAATTTTGCGTTATGGATGGGCTGTAGCCCGCTGATATGTAAATAGATTTACAGGAGCTTCCATGTCGAATACTGAGACGTCAAAACCAGCAGCCCCCCCGCGTCGGCAATATGTGAATTTTGCATTTTATCAAGTGGACCCGGCCTGGCGGCGGCTGCCGGAAGATGAGCGCACAAAAGGTAAGCAGGAGTTCATCCGGGCCGTCGAGGAATACACCGGACAAGTGCTGGTCGTCCCCTATTCCACCGTGGGTATCCGCGGCGATAACGACTTCATGCTTTGGCGCATCAGCTATGATCTGGACCTGCTCCAGGACATGACGACCAAGATCTTGTCCTCGGGGCTGGGCAAATATCTCAGCACCCCCTATTCCTATCTCGCCATGACCAAGCGGTCGATCTATATCGACAACCACAGCCATGAAGGGCAAGAGGGCAAGCGCTTGGCGGTCGTGCCGGGTAAGGGCAAGTATATTTTCGTCTATCCGTTCGTGAAGACCCGGGAGTGGTTTTTGCTGACGAAGGCGGCGCGACAGGGCATGATGGACGAGCACATTGAAGTGGGCCATCGGTTCCCCTCCGTCAAGTTGAACACGACCTATTCGTTCGGATTGGACGATCAGGAGTGGGTGGTGGCGTTCGAGAGCGACAAGCCGGAGGACTTTGTGGACTTGGTGATGGCGTTGCGGGAGACGGAAGGCTCGCGGTACACGTTGCGCGACACCCCGATCTTTACC
>JAOUPN010000407.1 GCA_029879905.1 Nitrospira sp.
AGTTCATGCACGACGATCGCCCGTTCCGCACGCTCTACCGTTTCACCCGCCCGGGCAGCCTTGTAGAGTGGTTTTCCTCCGACCTTCACGGCGGAGTACATGGGTGGAATTTGCCGTTGAGGCCCACGAAACCGTGCAACGACCTGCCGCAGAGTCTCTTCACCGACAGCACTGGTATCGTGTTGTGTCAGGATCTTCCCCGTGGCATCCTGCGTATCGGTTGTTTCTCCCAACCGAAGAATCGCACGATATTCCTTATCCCATTCAAGCAAATATTCGGCAATCCGTGTGGCACGCCCGAGCAGAATCGGCAAGACCCCGGTGGCAGCCGGATCGAGCGTACCTGCATGACCGACTTTGGTCATCCCCATGATCTTGCGCATCTTTGCGACAACGTCATGAGATGTCCAACCCATCTCCTTATTGAGGACAAGAATCCCATCGACGGTGGTCGTGTGCCGGCTCATGTCGGTTGTATGACCCATGGATGACGATTATTCCGCAGGTTGAGATAAAGAATCCGGCAACGGCGCCGACCTCTCTTCATCTTCATGTGGGTGCAAAGAGTCTAATAACCGTAAGATACGGTCCCCACGAATTCCGCTGACATCCTTCTTAAAGATGACCTCCGGCAGATATCGGAGCGTCAGACGACGACCCAATTCGGCCCGGATATATCCTTTTGCCTTCGATAAACCAAGAAATATTTCCCGTTCAGCCTCTTCCGACTCCATGGTTGTCACAAAGACATGGGCGATACGGAGATCAGCCGTCAGCTCGACTCCGGTCACGGTCACGGAGTGAACACGAGGATCTTTAATTTTCCGCAACAGGATGTCCGCGATCTCCATTCGTATCTGATCAGCGACCCGATCAGCTCTTTTGTAAGCGGATTTGGACATCCCAAGATCATCCTTCGCGATGATAGCGCCGGTGACAAGCATGACATCGCAGCTACAACAAATCCAACTGAGTTCTGACCACTTCCACTGCAGGATTGCTTTTGATCATATTGAGGGCCTGTTCAAGCACCTGCTCCACATGACTGCCTTCGTTTGCGACACAGGCCATCGCGAATACGGACTTTTGCCACAGGTCTTGCGCATCGACTTCGGCAACCGAGAGGTTAAATTTTCCCCGCAGCCGATCTTTAATGCTATGCAAAACCTGCCGTTTATCCTTGAGTGAACGGCTTTCTGCGATAAATAATTCGACGGTGTAGAGGCCGACAACCATGTCTGTTTAGCTGGCCGAGCAGAACCCTGTGCCTCTAATAGTGAGTCGTCCCTTTACGGAAGTACCGTAGCCGTCAGAGCTTCGCGGCGATCTTGTCGATCGCATAGGCCTCGACGACATCTCCCACCTTGATGTCGTTGAAGTTCTCAATGCTCAGACCGCACTCATACCCTTGCTGGACCTCACGCACGTCGTCCTTGAATCGTCGCAGAGATCCAAGCTTGCCCTGATAGACCACGACATTATCTCGAATCACACGTACGCCGGCGCTGCTGCGTGAAATAGTTCCATCGAGCACATAGGACCCGGCCACCACACCTGCCTTGGGGATGGTGAATACTTGCCGAACTTCGGCCCGTCCCAACGTCCGCTCCTTGAGTGTCGGTTCCAGCAGTCCTTCCATCGCAGCCTTGATATCGGCAATGGCATCGTAAATAACCGTATACAAACGAACATCGACGCCTTGCTGCTCTGCTAATGCGGCGCCTTTCGGATCCGGTCGGATGTTAAACCCGATGATGATCGCGCGTGATGCAGCTGCCAGGAGGACATCCGATTCCATAATCCCACCCACAGCGTTATGGATGACGCGCAATTTGACCGCATCGGTAGAAAGCTTCTCCACGGCTCCGGACAAGGCTTCGGAAGACCCCTGCACATCGGCCTTAATCACGATGGCTAATTCTTTTACTGATCCTTCTTGAATTTTGGCAAAGAGGTCATCGAGTGACACCTTGGCAGGACCCGCTAACTCGGCGGCCCTTCGTTTCTGAGCCCGCTCCTGGGCAATTTCTCTGGCCATCCGTTCGTCGGACACGACCTGAAATACATCTCCGGCTGATGGGACTCCGGACAACCCTAGGACCTCAACCGGAATGGACGGACCCGCCTCAGGAATTTTCGTGCCCTGATCGTTGATCAAGGCCCGCACACGCCCACTGAAAGCCCCGACCACATAGGCATCGCCGACTTTGAGCGTACCGCTCTGCACTAAAACCGTCGCAACCGGGCCTCGTCCTCGTTCAATTTTTGCTTCAACAACCGTCCCATTGGCTTGCCGATGAGGATCAGCCTTCAGCTCCAGAACTTCCGCCTGAAGAAGAACCATTTCCAGCAAGGCATCCAGCCCTGTCTTCTGCTTGGCGGAGACTTCGACCATAATGGTGTCACCACCCCAGGATTCGGACACTAATCCATGTTCGGACAGTGCGGTTTTGACGCGGTCCGGATTGGCGCCCGGCTTGTCGATTTTATTAATCGCCACCATGAGCGGAACTCCGGCGGCCTTGGCATGATGAATCGCCTCGATCGTCTGCGGCATCACTCCATCATCGGCGGCAACGACTAAAATGACGATATCGGTGACTTTGGCACCTCGTGCTCGCATCGAGGTGAAGGCTTCGTGGCCTGGCGTATCAAGAAACGTGACCTGTCTGTCCCGGACCGGCACCGTATATGCTCCGATATGCTGCGTAATGCCTCCCGCTTCTCCTTCAGCCACTTTCGTCTGCCGAATGGCATCGAGCAACGACGTCTTTCCGTGATCGACATGCCCCATGATGGTCACGACAGGAGGCCGCGGCTCAAGCTGCTCATCCCCCCCGGCATCGATCGCCTCTTGCAGTAACTCTTCCCCGTCCTTCTCCACCGCGACGTCGATCCTGACCCCGCTTTGCTCTGCAAAGATGGATGCCGCATCGAGATTCATGGGTTGATTGAAGGTGAGCATGTGCCCCAACTCCATCAACTTCCGAACGATGTCGGCAGGCCTTTGTCCGATCACTTCCGCGAATTCCTTCACGGTCATGCCGGGAAAAACCTTGACGCTCTTCTTACGAGGTTTGGTAATTTCGGTGATCGTGCTGTGATGGAGATGCCGTGAACGATCATCACGCCGCTGAACAGGAATGGTCCTGAGATCCTGCCACCGCGCGGCATCTTCTCGAAACTTGACATCATGCTCATCGTCTTTGACACGCCCGGGCTTTCGAGTCTTCTTCCCTTTATCCC
>JAOUPN010000088.1 GCA_029879905.1 Nitrospira sp.
GAATTACTTTCAGGGTGGGGAAAGGTTTGGTGAGGGGCAGCGGCCTTCGCCGGAGCAGATGAAAGCGATGGGCGAGGATATCAGTGCGAAGCTCGGCACGCTGCTGTCGAAATACGACCTCACGATACAAGATTACCGGGAACGCAGCAGGGGCATTTTTTCCGATGACGCAGCGGTGAATGGTTTTCTCGACGCGAATCCTGACCTGAAAAAACGGTATGAAGCGCTTCCGCTTGATCGGATGGGGCGGGGAGGGAGCACCGGAAGAGGGTATTAACTCTCATCTGCCTTCGCGAGAAGCCGCCGGTCTCCACGTACCGGCAAGTCCGTGGCTGTGAAGCCATAGGGCTTTCTATCGGATCTGATGCGATGAAAGGAGTCGCCCATGAAAAATGTTGAGATGACGGTAGAAGGCACCATGTTGACGATCAAAGTCGATCTCTCCAAGGAATTTGGGCCTTCGTCGTCCGGTAAAACCATTATTGTTGCGACGACGGAAGGGAACGTGACGATTCCCGACCGTCAGGAGAAAGTTGGGTTGAATGTCTATCGTAAGAAATAACGAGGACGAATCTCGGCCGGCGATACGATAGGTGCGTGATGCTTTGTATGTCATCTCATGCCCCCGATTGACCGTATCGAGGGCACTGTCATGATAGGCAGAAGCCTCGATTCTAGTCTGTAATCGGCGACTTTAGAGGCTTGAAACAGTTATCCTGTTGATAACATGTTGATTGCTGAAACAAAGTCTGCTCCAGCAGCGGCGATTACACGATGTCAAGCGCTTTCTCCTAGGAATATGGTAAAAAAACACATTTTGTTTATTAGGCCACAATATGTAGGGGGTTACGTTGCCTGTGGCTGATGCCTAAAAAATAAGCATGTTGGTTGGATGGCCGCTCAAATCACGAGATTCTGTTCATGTCCACGGACTTGTTCACAAGGTTATCCACAGAAGATGGGGATCAAGATTTTTCGTGCCAGTTCATACCGTGGCATGGTCTTTAAGAATTTCCCTGTGCAAATTTGCCAGGCGTCTTGGCCGTCTCTTTTAATGGATGAACGGCCGGTTACTCGGCCGGAACTTTTGGGTTGGTCGTGCGTATCGTGAGGTCTTGCTGACGGAGAGTGAGTCAGAGTAGCCGTGCCGCAGGGAGGATGGTCAATCCTGCTTCCACTTGATGCTGCACCCGATACTGGGGTGTTGAGTGCGGTCAATGGGTGCATCTGTGAGTACAGCATCAATCGCTGCACGGAGGTCGCGACCGGTGACCGGCTTGTTGTTGCCTGGTCGACTGTCGTCAAGTTGCCCTCGATATGCAAGTTGCCGTGCGCCGTCGAAGAGGTAAAAGTCCGGTGTGCAGGCGGCACGATAGGCCTTGGCGACATCCTGAGTTTCGTCGAAGCAAAAGGGAAAGGTAAAGCTGAGTCGCTCCGCCATCTCTTTCAGTTTCGGCGGTGCATCGTCGGGATACCGTTCCGTATCGTTACTGCTGATCGCGAGAATGCCTAAACCGGTGTCGCGATAATCTCGTCCGATCTTGGCCAGTTGGTCTTCGACATGTACGACATAGGGGCAATGTCGGCAGATGAACATGATCAGCAGAGCCGATTTGCCTGTAAATGAGTCGAGATTATAGGTTTTGCCGCTGACCACGTCGCGCAGCTCGAACGGCGGCGCCGGTGTGCCCAGGGGGAGCATGTTGGATTCTATGGCCATTCAGATATCAGATATTCCTGCCGTTTTTCAGTCGGCCGAGTCCTTACTCCACCGCCTTCGTTCCCCCCTCCCACAGCTTGATCGTGCGGTCCCAGGAGGCGCTGGCGAGGCGTGTGCCGTCCGGTGAAAAGGTGATGCAGCGTACGCCGCCGGTATGGCCCTTGAGCGTTCGGAAGTTCCGGCCGGTGGCGAGATCCCAGAATTTGATGGTCTGATCGTCCGATGCGCTGACCAAGACCTTGCCGTCAGGCGATACGGCCAGGCTGCGTACCCATCCGGTGTGGCCGGTGAGCGTTTTCTTTTCAACGAGCTGCGGTATGTCGAACAGCTTGATGGTGGCATCTCGGCTGCCCGTAATCAGCATGTTGGCGTCAGGGGTAAAGGTCATGGCGCCGATCCAGTAATCCATCGGCTTTTGAAATCCGCCGTCGTCTTCGATGAAATAACCGCGTGTTTCGGTGGAGTCTTCAACATTACGCCGCCAGTGCCCGTCGTGCAGCACCTTTTCTTCGCCGCTCGGTAGTACTTCCCATAGTTTGATCTTCCCGATGTCGGTGCCGCTGGCGAGGTGAATTCCGTCGGGAGAGAAAGCGATGCACACGGACCAATGGTGGTCGTACTCGTCTTTCCCCAGCAGGGTCATCAGCTCGGTGCCGGTGGTGACTTCCCAAATTTTGATGTCCTTGTTGTGGCTACCTCTCGCGAGCATGAGCCCGTCCGGCGACAAGGACAGACTGCACACATTATGGTCGTAGCGGGTAAACAGCAGTTTGGTCGGCTCCCCGGTTTTTCCGTTCCATAAACGGATGGTCCGGTCTTCACTTCCGGTGGCGATGGTCTGCCCGTCCGGCGTAAAGACAACGGCCCGCACGTCGTTGGTGTGCCCACGAAGTGAGCGCAGGAGACGGCCTGTTTCAATATCCCACATACGGACAAGTCGCTCGGCACCCCCGCTGACGAGGGTGAGGCCGTCGGGAGAAAATGCGACGGTCCAGATGCCGTGGGAATGGCCACGGAATGTTTTGACCTCGCGGCAATCGCGTTGCCAATAGTCCAAGAAATCAGTCGGGGCGTCGCCGGTCGGAGTTTCCGATATGGTTTGTGCCGCGGTCGAGGTGATCGTGTGTTTAGACATGACGTATATGTTCCGTAGTTCCGTAGTCGTAGTTCTTGATTGCCGATCGGTGGGGCCGCTATAATTTCACGGCGCCCGTGTGATCGTAAGAGATGCCTCGCGGGCAAGTCAAGTCGGCTCTCAGTGTGCTTGGGTTGGTTTTTCAGCACAAGGCCTCCCGATCCTCACTCGATGACGCATTGAATCCACGGTGGAATAGCCACGGGAGCACGGTGGCTATCGTGCTGAAGCGTTGTCGCAGAGAGACAGGCAGTGACGAGGCGTCGTTGAACATTCACGAGGGCCGACGGCAGTCCTGTCTTTGCGGAGAAACTATTTGGGTGGGGTGGGCCCGCGCCGTAGGGTCGAACGCTAACGGTAAAAGGAAGAGTCTATGGAAATCAGGTTTCAGCCCGCATTATTGCAAGAAGTGATCGATTCCTTCGTCGAAAAGACCGAACGGGAAGGCGATCCTACCTATTACAAGGATTTTCATGAACATGCCGATCCGATCTACGAGAAATTCATGCTTGAGGATCGGGAAGGGGAGTTCAAAAAGCTGTATCAATATCTTTTCGGGATTTGGGGGTTTTCCGACATCATCCGGGATTCATTCAATGAGTACCCCCTGCTGAAAGAAAAGGTAGGGATTGTGTTGGTCAAGGGGGTGCTGAAGGAAGATCAGGAGGGTGTGGATATTCTTCGCAAGTGGGGCGCGGTGGAGAAAGAGTTGGCGCGGTCTTTCGAAGAACAGGGGATGAAAGGCGTCGGGATTAAGCTGATTCCCCGACGATTCTACGATCCGGCGCTCACGCGATATTGCCGCCACGAACTGATGCATATTTCGGACATGATCGATCCGGTCTTCGGATACGATCCTGACACGAAAGTGGGTCAGAATCCAGGAGAGGAAACGCTGATTTTACAGCGATATCGAGTGCTCTGGAGTTTAAGCGTGGACAGCCGGCTGCTTGCCGTAGGGAAAGAGCCGATGCTGAACAAGGAGGATCGGTTTAAGGAGTTCCGGTCCTGGTATCGGAAGATTCCGCCGTTACAGCTAAAGTCAGTGTTTGAAGGGTTATGGCAGACCTCATACTTTACGCATTCCGAGTTGATCGAAATGGCGACCGACACGCTCCGTGTGTTGGATCGGGCGGTCGATGTCGAAGGCGGTGAGGTTCCGGAGAGCGAAAATAAGATCATGCTCATGCCGGGATTTCCTTGCCCGCTGTGCCGATTTCCCACCTACTCATGGGTTGAAGATATGGTCGACAAGGTTGAGCCATATGTTCTGGACTTTATTAGGGAAAACCATCCTGGCTGGGATGTGGAATTCGGGGCTTGCGACCGCTGTGTGGAGGTCTATAAGCTGCGTGCCGACGGGGTGACGTAAGTGCGATAGGGGGAAGGCTGAGGCTGAGGTCAAGGCTAAGGCTGAGGCCAAGGCTAAGGGGTTATGAGCCTGATGCGTAGCGTGATGTTTTTCTCAACCTCAACCTAAGCCCCAACCTTGACCTTCTCTATCATGGCAACTGATCCTTCATACGGCCGACGTGACTTCTTCAAGGATTCTGTTCTTTCGGTTGCGAAAGCGGCGCGGGAATTTTCCCGGGAGGTTGATGCTCCTCCTCCCCAGAAGCCGGCGGCGGTGCGAACGGATTGGCTCCGCCCTCCCGGATCGGGTGAAGAAGCGGTATTTCTTGAGCGGTGTACGCAATGCGGCGACTGTATTAAGACCTGTCCGCCCGGCGCGATTGTGGCTCATGAGGGTGACGCGACTCCGGTCATATTCGCCGATCGTGCGCCCTGCCTGTTGTGTGAGGACTTCCCTTGTATTACGGCTTGCCAGACAGGGGCATTGTTGCCGGTCGGTGGGATCTATGATGTTCGGATGGGGAGCGCTGTTGTCTCCCATCTACTTTGTACGGCCGGGCACGGATGTCATGCCTGTGTGTCCAAATGTCCGACGCAGGCGCTCACGATGGATTTCCAGACGATGCAGTTGGCGGTTGTGTCGGAGTCTTGTGTCGGGTGTGGAATGTGCGAGATGATTTGCACAACCGTTAACGATCGTGTGGCGATTCGTATTGTTCGGCAAGTCGGCACACAAAGACATGATCAATAATGTTCAGATTATGAAATGCGTGTCATGGTGGAAATTCACCGAATCGTAAAATCAGTGACAGAATGAGACAAATCGCCTTTTTCTGTACATCCGGTGAGTTCTCCCTTGACAACCTCCAGACCATTTCATATACATACCATGGTTCTTTTTTCAGCCCTGGGCCATGGCATTGACTTTTTTAAAGTCAGGTTTGAAACCTGAATGGGCTGGTAGGTCGGAGAACACGTAATGGCAATGAAACAACCTGTGCCAAACGTCTCACCTTCCCCTGCTGCCGTGTTGGCGGCTCCTTCGACGATCAAAGACTCTCCTGCGGTTGAACGAGCGCTGAATCGGAGCAAGATGTATCTCCTGATTTCCTGGAGCATGCTGTATCCGGAAGATGAGGAGTTTCTTGATTACCTCCGTTGCGGTGAGTTTGTGGATGACGGACGTGCCGCACTGGAAACTTTGGAGTCTATGCTTGACGGACAAGGGGGCGAGCTTGCAGCAGAAAAACTGCAAGTCCTTAAGACTCAGATGGATTTGGCCGAGACCCTGATTGCCTCAGAATGTGCCAATTGGCAGCTCAGCGATCTTCAATCTGAACATCGTCGGGTGTTCAGTAACGTCATCACGCTCGATTGCCCGCCGTATGAGACATTGTTTGGAAACGATCACGTCTTTGCGCAATCGCACGTAATGGGAGACATCGCCGGGTTCTACAAAGCCTTCGGGGTTGAGTTATCCAAGGATATTCATGAGCGGCTCGATCATTTGAGTGTCGAGTTCGAGTTTATGCATTTTCTGGCGTACAAAGAGTCGTATTCACGCTGCCACGACGGAGCGGAGAAGACACAGATCGTGGTGGATGCCCAGAAGAAATTCGTCAAAAACCATATCGGCAGATGGGTACCGCTCTTTTGTCGCATGTTGGCCAAGAAGGCCGATTCCGGCCTGTTTAAATTGGTGGCCGATATGACGGCCGGATGGATGGATTTCGAAACGGCGTTTCTTGGAGTGACTCCCCAGCCATACACGGAAACTGATTATCGGCCGGCAACGTTCAATTCGCCGGAAGGCCAAACTTATGAATGCGGCGCGCAGGATCAAGGCAACGAATTGACCTTGTTGCTCAATGAGGTCGGAGCGCAGTCGTTTATGGAAGTCAAGGATAAGGAAAAGGATAGCGATAGCGGGGGTGGCCCTGTCGGAACTGCATAAGGTTTGGACTGGCCGCTCTACAAAGAGCAACGCGTTGTAGACGTTGTAGAGATGTGCAACTCTTGTTAAGAGGAGGGATGAGTCATATGCGCATAGTGCAGACGACCAACAAACGTTTGGTGTTTGCCGTTCTGCTATCTGTTTTGGCCGTAGGCGTGATGCTGACGGTCGGACAGGTGCCGCTGGCGGTAAGCCAACCGGTTACGATCCCGACCAAATCGATCAAGGGGTCGATCCCGATGGACGGCGCCAATCCGATGTGGGAGAGTGTGCCGGGAGTCGTGGTTCCGCTGAGCGGTCAGCTGATCACCACACCCATGCACCCCAACTTCTCGGTGAAGTCGATGTTTGTGAAGGCCATGAGCAACGGTAAGGAGATTGCCTTGCGTTTGGAATGGCTTGATCAGACAAAGAATGATACGGCGATCGGTCCGCAGGATTTTCGTGATCAGGTTGCGGTCATGTTCCCGGTCAATACGTCCGGGGCTCCGCCGTTCCAGTGCATGGGCCAATCAGGCGGCACGACGAACATCTGGCGGTGGAATGCGGAATGGCAGAAAGACATCGGTAAGGACAGTGCCGGTATGTGGGACGTCGACGACCAGTATCCCGGTATCTTTTGGGACTTCTATTTTGAAGAACCAGCCGGTGGTGTGACCTATCCGGACCGGATCGGTCGTAGCCTTGGGCCGTTCAACCCCGGAATCTGGTCGGGAAATATCATGTCTGACCCGACGCTTCGGGTCAGCTCGGTTGAGGATCTGAATGCCAATGGGTTCAGCACGTTGACTACACAGGCCCATCAGGATGTGATCGGCAACGGTGTATGGGAACCATCAGGGTCGGTCAAGGGCGGCGCCTACACCGGTCCGACTTGGCGTGTGGTTGTCAAACGGACGCTGGAAAACAGCGATGCCAACGATACGCAATTTAAGTCCGGGATGTCCATTCCTGTTGCGTTTGCCGTGTGGGATGGAGCCAACGTCGAGCGGAACGGGATGAAGTCGCTTTCAACCTGGTTTACGCTTAAACTGTAGTACGGCAGACTGGAGGAGCAACTCTTCTCATCTATCTGTCGAGAAGGTTGTCTCACGAGAAAGTCAAAAGAGGCTCCGGGTCGGCGTCATGAACAGTGACGAGAAGACCCGGAGCCTCTTTTTATTCGTCAGGATTTTTTGAAGACGGCACTCATATACTCTCTCCAAGGAACGAGAGCAGGGCGATAGACTCAGGCAGCAGGAAGAATGATCATGCTTTCAGACGAGGCCGACGGTAAGGATTTGATGCTCTCTTCGGACTGAAGGGGGAAGGGCCAGGGTTGCATTTTAATTGAAGGGGAGGGTATAACCCCTAGTGGCTATAATTTCAAAATCCTCTGATATTTCAATATAATTGGAGTAATTCTCTCCATGAAAGTCTCACTCCTTTTTCCTCCCACATGGCATCCGTCTCAGCCTTATTTGAGTCTTCCGTCCCTTACCGGGTTTCTCCGTCAAGGAGGGGTCTCAAATGTCTCTCAGCGTGATCTTGGAATCGAACTGCTGGATCATGTTCTGACGAGGGCGTATGGAGCTCGGGTCTATCAGCAGTTGCTCGATACCGTACGTCGGCTTGAACGGTCGACAACAGGCGAGACGGGTCATGGAAGTCGCGAACATTATGCAAAAGTGACGGATGCGCTTGATCGGTATACCTATTTAGCCGACCGGATTGAATTGGCCAAGGAGACGTTGCGCGGGGAGGATTTTTACGACCTCGATGCCTATCGCGCCAGTCTGTTCATGATCGACAAGTGGCTGGAGTTGGTGTCGTCGATATATTTCCCCACGAGACTGACCGTTGTCGATAATCAGTTCGACGACTATTCGATTTATTCCTCAAAAGATCTCATGAGGGTCGTGAGTGATGAAGCAAGGAATCCGTACAGAACGCTTTTGCGCGAGATGTTTCTCCCCTCGATCGTGAACGACCGCCCTGACCTGATCGGTGTCTCGATTACCGCGACGTCGCAGATTATTCCCGGATTGACCCTCTGCAAGTTGATCAAGGAGGCGGCTCCGGATCTGCATGTGACGATCGGCGGCAGCATCTTTACGAGGCTTGTCGATAATATCAGGCGTTGTCCCCGTCTCTTTGAGCTTGCCGATGATATTGTCGTCTTTGAAGGTGAAACGGCATTGTTGGAATTGGTGAACCAGTTGGAGGGGAAAAAGGATTTCAGCAAGGTTCCCAACCTCATCTATCAACAGAACGGAAAGATCACGGTCAATCAACCTTTCTATTCAGAAAATGTGAATCAACTTCCTGCCCCGAACTATGATGGATTTCCCCTCGATCTGTACTTGTCTCCGGAGCCGGTATTGCCGATCCAGTTTTCGCGCGGCTGTTATTACAAGGATTGCGCGTTTTGCGCACTGACTCTTGATCATCAGAATTTTCGGCAGAAGGACCCGGGGCGGACGATTGAGGAGCTGGAGTGGCTGAAGCAACGGTACGGCGTCCGGAACTTTTTCTTTACCGATGAATGTTTTGCCTTGGCCCCGACAAGACGGCTTTGCCAGCAGATGATCGACAAGCGGCTTGATGTCCGATGGACGTGTGAGATGCGGTTCGAGAAAAATCTGACGCGCGAACTGTTGACCTCGATGCGAGACGCCGGCTGCCTGAAGATCGTGTTCGGACTGGAGTCCTTCAATCAACGTGTCATGGATCTGATGAAGAAGGGTATCAAACAGGAATGGGTCCACCGCATTGTGGGTGATTGCGTGGATCTCGGAATGGCGCTGCATTGTTATGTGATCGTGGGATTCCCCACGGAAACGGAAGCGGAAGCGCTCGATACGATGAATTTCATTGTGGATAACACGAAACTGCACGAGTCCTTCGGGTTCTCCTGTCAACCATGCCTCTTCGACCTTGAAAAAGAGGCGCCGATCATGAGTGATCCGTCAGAGTACGGAATTCGCCGTATCATGCGGCCGTCGTCGGAGGATTTGAGTCTCGGATTCTTCTACGAAGTACAGGGGGGGATGACGCCGGATCAGGCGGAACGTACCTACCAATATGTCTATGAGCGAATCAGCGAAGTTGTGTGTGAGTTGCCGTTCAACTACTCCATGGCCGATGGGTTGCTGTACATTGGAAAGGCCAAAGAGGCGGGAGTGCCGATATTTGCCGAGCGTGGTTCGTGATGTGTATGCCGCGACCGGGTTGTGGGGTGCAAGGGTAGTGTTTCGAGTTGCGGGTTGCGAAATTCGGGTTTGTTGTCCTGCGCTCCATCATGAAGCCTGCACCTTGCAGCCGGAACCGCGAAGTATGTCACTCGGAACGCGTCACTCGGAACTGAGGAGAGAGACGGTGTCGGAAGAGGGACAGACACTATGCGCGGACCCGGCTCGTTGAGGCGGACGCGGGGAAGGGTTTCAGTCTCTTGGGTGCAGCGTTGACCAAGTTTTTTTTCGACGGCTATAATGCCTGCCGATAAAGAGAACTATTGTGATGAAGGCGACGACACTAGGCGATCGGCTGACCGGAAAGATCGGGGACTTCGGTCCCCTGTTTGAATATGCCATCAAACTTGTTCTGCTGACATCGTTTCTGGAGTTGATCCTCTATCGCCTGGTCTCTCGGTTAGGGATGCATCTGAGCAAGATGGCCGCAGATCATCCCTGGATTACGCCGACATTTACAACCCTGACTGCAGTGGGGGCATGGTTGCTCAACATTGTGGCGGTTCTCCTCTTTCTTGGTCTTATTGTCGCGATGGTGAATCGAGGCATGGGGGCGGAGAGCGGTTGGTTGGCCAAATCGGGGATTGCCTGTACGGTCTTGTTGTTGCTGTTGACCGTCGCATTTCTGTTCGTGCCCCCGGGAATGATGGGCGGGATCGTCTACAATGTCGTGGCGCTTGTGACTCTTGCGCTGCTGTCGGTCGAATATTTCCTTGCTCACCGGGAACGGGAACGGCGACTGTTGATCGGCGCCTATTTCCTAGGTGTTTCCGGCTGGTTGTATTATCAGATCGTATCGACGATCTACAGTGTGGCCGGAACCGTGGCCGCTCCGCCTCTGGTCTATGAATTTCATCGGGCGGGAGAGGCCTTGATGGTTGTCGCAAGTGTGCTGGTCTTTGTCGCCTACGGGAGAGGGCTTTCCTTACGGACCAAGAACCGCAAGCAGCGGAATCGGGCGATCTGGTTTTGGGCTACGGCAGGGGTGATCTTTACGACATTGCTCTTCACCGATTATTTGCTCGATTTGTATAACCCGACGTTGGCTTCGGCGGTTCGGCAAGCCGCACAGGGGATCGGTTGGATTTTTCAATTTGGAATGGGGTACACGTTTTATCTTCCCTTTGCGTTGTATATTGTTGGGTTACTGTGCTGGTCCTATACCGTGATGAAACTGTTGAGGATGGGACGTTTGGCTGGTTATGGAATCGGGCTGATGTTTACGGCAGGGTATGCGTTGATGTTTTCAAATCTTACATTGATGGTGGTTCTTGGCATGATGTTGTTGACGCTTGATCGTGCCAGGGTGACGACGTTAGCTCCATCATCGGCAGGAGACGGGAATGTGCTCGCGTCGCCTGAGCAATTGATCGCGAAAGAAGCGTAACAGGATATTGAGGAAGAGAGATTATTTTTATGGATACTCAGACACCGATGTCAGAACCAACGCAGCCGGGATCCGCGGCGGTTGATCCGGGTGATCAACCGTTATCTCCGGAAGAGGAAATCGCCGGGATTGAAAAGTTACTGGAGGAGGAGCCTGACGATTTTCAGGCACGTTGCCGCCTTGGAGAACTCTATTTCAGCAAAGGGCGGCTTGATGATGCCTTGGCGGAAGTCAAAAAGGCGATCGAAATGGCCGAAGGGTTGCGTGTCGAAATGAATCGTTCCTTGGCCATGTACTATTCGAACCTCGGGACCATCTATGCCACCAAGACCATGTCCGACGAGGCCGAAGCCGAGTTCCGGCATGCCTTGGAGGTATTCCCCCACGATGTGTTGGCGTTGTTCAATCTTGGGCGGCTCTATGCGGACAAGAAGAAATACATGGAGGCCAAGGATTATTACGAGCGTCTCGTTGAAATTACGCCCGATGATCCGATTGCCTGGTACAATTTAGCCGGGGTCTATATCGAATTGGACAATCCGCAAGTGTCGGATTACAACACGATCGATATGGGGATTCAGTGCTATCTGCGAACGCTCGAATTGGATCCGAAACATTTAGAATCGAGCTTCAAACTGATGGAAGTCGCGCTCAACCATAAGAAGTCGGATTTGGCCGTGACCGTCATGGAAAACGCCGTGGAGCATAATCCCGACGAACCGTTGGCGTACTACAATCTCATCAGCGTCTACGATAAGTGTAAAATGTTTGAGAAGGCCGAAGAGGCCGTAAGCGGTT
>JAOUPN010000409.1 GCA_029879905.1 Nitrospira sp.
CATCCACCCAAATAGATCCGAGTCACCTTTGATTCCTCACCCTTACAAGTGTTGTGCCATTTGAACAGAGCATCATCCGTCAATCAGGTCCAATGCCGCGCCTATTATAGGATTTTGGCATCTTGCCCCACCAAGAACATGGATTCCCGTAACAGGCAAAACGTCTCCGCCAGAATACAACTTGGCGTAGGAAACACCCTGCATGACTCATCTATCCGAATAACGATCGATCAGGAAATCACGGGGGAGGTATCATCAAGCAAACTGCGTAGCTGTGCGGCCAATTCGGTCGGCAAAAACGGTTTCTGGATGAACATGGTGCCGGGAACACTGAGAAACACGGGCTTGACCCGTTCCATGTACCCGGACATAAAGAGGACTTTCAGGCCGGGCCAACGCTCTCGCAACCGTTCGGCCACTACCGGACCCGTCAACCGGGGCATCACGACATCGGTCACGAGCACCTCGATCGGTTCCGGCATCACGGCGGCCAATCGCAGCGCCTCGTCTCCGTTGGCGGCCTTAAATACCTGATACCCGTACCCCTCAAGCGCCAGACACACAAGATCTCGAACCGCCTGTTGATCTTCAACCAGCAACACACGCTCTCCTCCCCGCATCGGCCTGGAATCCACGGAAGCGGTGACGGCAGTGTCTTGCTCGACGAAACGAGGGAAGTATAGGTCGAACGTGGTTCCCTCGCTCGGCACACTGTCGACAAAAATGACCCCGCGGCTTTGCTTCACGATCCCATAGACCGTCGCAAGACCAAGCCCCGTGCCTTTGCCTTCCTCTTTGGTCGTAAAGAAGGGCTCAAAGAGGTGGGAACGAACCTCTTGATCCATCCCGTAACCGGTATCACGAACCGTCAATTGCACATAGTCCCCGGGCGTAAACAACGGGTTGGAGACGAACGTCGTGGGCTGCAACACAAAATTGGTCGTGGAGATCGTCAACTTGCCCCCCTCGGGCATGGCATCTCTCCCGTTCACCGCCAGATTCATCACCACCTGGTCGATTTGCCCCTTATCGACGTAAATCGGCCACAGATCGGGTTCAGGCTCCACCGACAATTCGATATCTTCCCCCATAAGCCGCCTGAGCATCGACAGAATGGCCTTCAGCGATTCGTTCAGATTGACTCGTTGCGGCTTGAGCACATGTTGCCGACTGAAAATGAGGAGTTGCCTGGTCAGATCCGCGGCTCGCTCTCCTGCCTTCGCAATTTCGTCGAGCAGCGCATGCATCGGATCCTCGCGGCGCACCTGATCCAGAAGCAATGCACTGCACCCGTTGATCACGGTCAGGAGGTTATTAAAGTCGTGCGCGACCCCTCCGCCGAGACGGCCGATTGCCTCCATCTTCTGCGCTTGCCGGAATTGCTGCTCCAGCCGTTTCTGTTGCGTGATATCGATAAAAAATCCCCAGGAACCGGTTACCCGCCCGACGGCATTTCTACGCGCCACCCCCCAGAAACTGACATCCACCGTCGAACCGTCTTTCCGTTGTCTCCTTAATTCGACGTTTCTGAACGGAACGCCCCGCATGATCGACTCTCTGAGCTGAACGGATTGCTCTTCCTCGTTCTCGCTGCAGGGCACGTAGGGAAGCTCCCGGCCGACCACATCCTGTTCCGTCCACCCAAAGATGCGTGTCGCCGCATGATTCCAGCTGAGAACCGTGCTCTTTTCATCAAGCTCAATGATGGCAAACGGCGATTCTTCGATAAGGGTCTGCAAATGAGCGGTCGTCTGCCGGAGCGCCTCGTTCGCCCCCAACAACTCGCTTGTCCGCTCCATCACACGCTGTTCAAGCTGTTGATGCACTTCTTGGAGAGCTTTTTCATGCTGTACTCGCTCGGTGATGTCTTGGCACACGACAAGCACCACCGGCCGGCCATCGCTTCCAGGCACGGCACGTCCGCGCTCATGCACCTGAATAATGACTCCGTCTTTCCGAACTTTGCGCAATGTCCATTCCCGCACCATGCCCCGATTGGCCAGACATGCCGCCATCTGCGTCTTTACATTGTGGTGGTCTTCGACAAGAAACACGTTGAGCACCGATCGCCCCACCAACTCCGACATCGTATAGCCCAACTGTTCGGCACCGGACCGATTTACCGATAGAACCATGCCGTCGCTGTCTAGGGTGAAGTACATAATGGGCGCGTCATGGAAAAAGCTCTGCAGTTTTTCTTCGCTGGCGCGCAACGCCTGCTCGGCTTGCTTGATAGCCGAAATATCTCGCACGACGGCCTGGAAGCCGATAATCTCCTCGTCCTGCTCCAAGAGCTGCACGTTCTGTCCGACCCATACCGTCTGCCCCGCTTGCGCCACAAGTTGAAGCTCCAAATAATTTGAGGCTTGCCCTCGCAGGAATTGCCTGGCATGAAACCACCAGACCTTCGAACGATAATCCTCGCTGATAAACTCCATGACGTTATGACCGAGGATCTCGACCATGGAATAGCCCAAGATTCTCGTCGCAGCGGAATTGACGAAGGTGATACGCCCGAAGAGATCCGTACGGCAGATAATGTCGGAGGCCTGCTCTAACGCAAACCGGTAATCATCCCGATCAATATCCAGCTTCAGTTCCATCTGCTCGTCCATCTGCAGCGGAACTGGAATCCGGTTGTCTGAATCGGAAGATTGTGGCTCTACGATATCGGTCATGTGGATCTACCAAGTCTTGCGGGTAACGAAGATACGTCAGTAGGGAAAATTCTACCCCAATTAGGAGAGGTTTTGCCACCTAAGTAGACATGCGAGTGTTCTGAATATCAGGCTTGTGGCATCTCTCAATCCGTAATATCGATATGCGGGCGGCATTGTGCGATATGATTGATTCCACAGAGGCCCCACCGGGCCTGAGTCGGCGAGGAAGGCGAGGACTGGCTTGGAACGCAACATAAATCCCTAAGGCTTCTACCCAGAGCCGATCGATAGGGCTTACGGCAAGAGATCTCGGAGCAGGAGACCGGTAGCATTCGGCGACACGGACATCACCGTCGGCATTGCTTCGTGATCTTCAGGCTCCGGGCATTCGGTGGAGCCCCACGGCCTTCGCCTACTTCGCCGAAGCCGTTCGGCTTCGAAGGCCATGCAGCCGTGGTTTCCTGCGAAGGCGGGTGACATGCGCGCGGAGCGAAGGGGGAACCCCATCGAGAGGGAGTACGTATACATTTGCTCGTGCGGGGCGCCGGTCGTTCGGCCGACGCCAC
>JAOUPN010000410.1 GCA_029879905.1 Nitrospira sp.
TGCCTCGCCCGAATGTGAAAGCTTGATGGATGCCGTGGCGTCGGACCGCGCCGGGGATCGTCTGTTGCAGCAGGCCATCGACGAATTGGGATGGAGCGAGACGGTCTCATTGATCAAAAACAACATCGATCATGAGACGAATGCGACGTTCGGATGCCACGAGAACTATCTGGTCACGAGGCAATTTCCTTTTACCAGACGAGGTCTTGCTCCGTTGGTGACGTTCCTGGTGACCAGGCAGATCTTTACAGGAGCCGGCCGTGTGGGGTCAGCCGGGGTCCAAGATGCTTGGGTGCAGACGGATCGGTTGATCGTGCCTCGTTCTGTGTCGAGTGTAGGACGGGATACCAATCAGCTGCCGTGGCAAATTTCTCAGCGGGCTGATTATATCGTGAACGATTTTTTCGAATGGGTGCAACAGAATCGCGCGATTATCAATACGAGGGATGAGCCGTTGGCGGATCCGAATCAGTATCGGCGCATTCATCTGTTATTGGGCGATTCGAATATCGCGGAGTTTGCGACGGCGTTGAAGCTGGGTACGACCGGGTTGGTGTTGCAATTGATTGAGGAAGGACATATTCCTACGGGTCTGGTAATCGATGAGCCCGTGGAAAGCTTACAAGAGATTTCGCAAGATCAGGATCGTCGGTGGCTGGTGCGTTTGATGTCCGGCAAGACGATATCGGCGATCGATATCCAGGAACAATTTCTGAGCGCGGCACTGGAATACTGCAAAGGGCAAGACAGCGAAACCGATTGGGTATTAACCCAGTGGGAAGCCGTGCTGAGGGATTTGCGTGGGGAATATACGAATCTGATCGGACGTGTCGATTGGGCGTCGAAACTGTGGTTGCTGGAGACCTTTCGTGAATCCGAGGGGGTTGGTTGGGATGATCCCATGTTGAAAAGTCTCGACCTTGAATACCACAACCTGCATTCCGCGAAGAGTCTGTATCATGCGTTGGTTGAGGAGGGTCGCGTGCCTCGTCTGACGACGGATGCATTCATCGAGTCAGCAATGACTCATGCTCCCAGAAACACGCGCGCGTATGGTCGCGGTGAGTTGGTCAAATATCTGCTAGCCGACGCTCCGTTGCCGGGAGGAAATGACCTGTCAGACGTGGAAGATCCGTTTGCCCCGCCCTATATCATTAATTGGTCCATCTTTAAGTTGCGTGGCCGCCCGCCGTTTCCCATGCCTGATCCGTTCAAAACCTATCTGCAAGATATCCGAGCTCATACCGAGCATAGACCGTCCTGACTTCGAGTGTGCACCGTATCCCGTTGTTTCTTGAACGGAATAGCATCCGTGCTATGCTTTTGCTTTGGTATGGGGTGATTAGCCCGGATGCCGTTCAGGAGGTATCGGATGAAGGCTCGCAAGTGGATGATGAAGTACGGGGTGGCGATGCTGCTGGCTGCCCTATTGGCGGCAATCATGGGGCAGATTCCTCTGTTTCGAGAAACAATGGTCGGGAAGCTTCGCGCGTCAGATCTGGTCCAATTTATGGGCTATAGCGGGGCACTCGCGATGATATGGATGGGTGCCTACCAAGTGGCGAAAGAGATTCCTGATGAATGGAAATGGATCAAGCCGTTTCAGGGAATTATCTTGCCGTTGGCCACATTGCTAATCGTCATCGTCTGGTATGCGGTGTTGCTGTTCCCGTTGGGCCCGTTTCTCAGGAAAACGGGAAAGATGGTCTATAATTGGTTCTTTATTTCCACGATCATTGCCAGCAGCACATGGTTGATCGTGAGCTGGGTGAAGAAGTGCGCTCCTCTTGTTGAGGAGGAGCAGTCGGATTCTAAAAAGCTTCGCAAAGCGGCATAGTCTTCAGCATTCATGAACGTTTCGTTTGCTGCAACTCCAGACTTCCCCGCTCGTCGTAAGCAGATGTATTTTGCCGTCACGTTTCGAGTTTCGGGTTTCTTGTTTCGTGAATCGTGCCGGAGACCGCTGGGTTCTCGAAACGCGCAACTCGAAACCTGAAACTCAGGTGCAGGGTGCCAACGGTGCTTATATCGTGGGGCTCCCGAATTTGACTGTGGGGACGATGGTATAGAGAGCAAGTCTCATATTCCTTCGCGCAAGAAATCCACGATCCGATTCTCCGCCCAGAATGCATCCTCTCCGTTCCGGTTTCGCTGAAAGAACCCGCAATGGCCGCCATGACGTGGTGCAACCAATCGGATCAACGGATGGCGTTCGATGGATGGGATCGTGAACATCGAATACGGAATAAAGGGATCATCTTGCGCCGTGATGATGAGGGTAGGAACGGCTATGGATGCGATCACGTGCCGGGCTCCCGCACGGTTATAATAGTCGGCGCCGTTTTGGTAGCCGCCGTCGGAGGCGGTGTATCGATCGTCGAAGTCACTGATCCGCTCGACGGCATCAAGACCTGCAAGATCCCACTTTCCCGGGAGTAGCACGGCTTTTCGCCGAAGCCGAGCCTTGAGCTCGGTCAAAAAATGGCGGTGATAGATCCAATTCCTCGGCATCTCCAACGCGCGTGCGCAGACCGTCGGGTTGATATTGGGACAGACGGCTGCAACGCCGGCCAGCGCAGGCTGAGTTCCCCCCATCTCTCCTGCTGCTTTGAGTACAAGATTTCCGCCCATTGAATAGCCGACCAGCCAGAGATGGTCCAGGCAATCTTGTCCAGCCAGTTGGTTCACAACCTCACGATAGTCGCCGCTGAGGCCGCTGTTATACAGGGTAGGTGTGAGGTGCTCGGTTCCGCCGCATGTTCTCTGGTTCATGCGGATCACGTTGAAGCCCAGGCGATAGGCTTTTGCGGCGATGCCGCGCATATATCGGGACTCGCTGGAACCTTCAAGGCCATGGACCAAGATCGCCGTCGGTGCGGCCTTTCGATCATGCTGCCAATGGCACCACCCCAGGAGCTGGCTGCCGGGCTCCACGGTAAAGAGGCGAGGCTCCTCCGGCAGGCCTGCCAGTGACGTATCCCGTGGGAGATAGCGGGGCACGAGGGTCATGAGATGCGCGTTGCGCAGTAGCAGCGGTGGTTCATAGGGAGAAGTAGTCTTCGGCATAGGTAGACACTATAACGCAAACCTGGTCCGGCCGTAGTACGGAATGAGGGGCACCCCGCCAATAAGTATGGCTGAAACCTGGCAGTGCATCCGAGTATAATGAACGTCATGTGTGGCCATGGCAATATTTTCATGAAGGAGGAGTAGGTATGATGTCG
>JAOUPN010000411.1 GCA_029879905.1 Nitrospira sp.
GAGGTGTGGGATTGTCGGAGGCCTGCCGGTTTATCGTGGTTTCTTGATCTGCAGGGCTTTCATGCGGGATGAGAGTGTCGAGGCATTGAGCCCCAACAGAGAGGCTGCGCCCTTCTCACCGGATACCTTCCAGTTCGTCTGTTCGAGGGCGCGCAGGATATTGGTCCGTTCCAGTCGTTCCAATTCCTTTGCGGATAGAATGGCCGAGGGCGGAGAAGCCGCTTTGTCGACTGCAGCCGATTGAGTCGAGGGTGCTTCCGGTAACGCTCGATCAAGATTGAGCATGCCGTCTTGAGCGGTAATGACGGCTCGCTCGATCACGTTCCGGAGCTCCCGCACATTCCCAGGCCAACCATAGGCCTGAAGCCGGCGTGCGTCATCGGTTGTCAGCGGGACAAGTGTCCGTCCCATCCTCTTGGCAAATCGTTGAGCAAAGATGGAAGCGAGACGGATCACATCGTCGCCGCGTTCGCGTAAGGGAGGGAGCCGGATCGGAAATACGTTGAGCCGATAGTAGAGATCTTCGCGGAACGTTCCCTGTTTTGCCGCTGCAGCAAGATCACGATTGGTGGCTGCGAGTACTCGGACATCGACTTTCTTGGTCGTCGAGCTGCCGACCGGATCAAACTCGCCTTCTTGCAGCACCCGGAGCAGTTTTGCTTGCAGGTCCAGCGGTAATTCGCCGATTTCGTCAAGAAAGATGGTGCCTTTGTGGGCGAGGGAAAATCGGCCTTCACGCTTCTTCGTGGCTCCGGTAAAGGCGCCTGGCTCATGCCCAAAGAATTCGCTCTCGATCAATGTGCTGGGAATGGCTGCGCAATTGACGATGACCAGAGGACGGTCGCGACGTCGGCTGGCGGTATGGATTGCGCGCGCGGCCAATTCTTTGCCGGTGCCGGTTTCGCCTGTAATCAGAACGGTGGCGTCGGTCTCGGCGACTTGGCCGATATCGCGAAGCACGTGCGTGAGCGCGTGGCTCTCTCCGATCAGTGTGCCGTCCTGATGCAACGCATGGAGTTCTTCCCGTAGAAGCTCGGTTTCGGCGGTGAGGGACTGAATCTTCTGTTCTGCTTCCACGCGGTCGCGGACGTTTCGAAGGATGATCGTCGTGTACTTCCGGTGATGCAATTCAAAGCGGCTGATAGTGGCTTCAGCCGGAAATGAGCTGCCGTCGGGACAATGAGCGGTGAGCCCGCCGGCAATCCAACTTGAGCGAGCACCTTCCGGGCGGGCGTCCAATGCCGTGATCAGTGCGGCCAGACGATGACAATCCGTCTCATCGAGGAACCGGTGGAAATCCTGACCGACCATGGTCCTCTCATTGCTGCGAAAGGCTTTCTCGGCTGCAGGGTTGACGCGTGAGATACGGAGCTCCTCGTCTAATTCGATGATCGCATCCATTGCGCTGCCCAAGAGCCGTCCGACTTTTTCCTCTCGTTCCCGGACTTCGGTTTCAGCACGTAGGCGCTGCAGTTCGGCGGCCGCCCGTGCGGCAAATATTTTGAAGATCGCGTGAACCCTTGGTTCCTCAGGAATAGGACGTCGGTCGACGACGGCGAGATGTCCGAGGATGCTTCCATCCGTATCCATCAACGGCATGCCCATATAGCTCACTGCTCCGTTGTCCGCCACTTCCTGATCGTCGGGAAAGAGTTCGATCAACCGATCGGGAAAATGTACGAGTCGCCGCTGGTCGATGACCTGTTCGCAGGGAGATCCCGTGATGTCGACTTCGTAGTCCGACACCCATTGGCCGTCGAACCAAAAGGCGAGGGCACGGAGACGCCGACGTTCGGGGAAATATTCGGTGACCCAGGCTCCATGTGTGGAGAGCACCCGTGCGAGGTTTTCAACCAGGGCGGCAAAGAATCGGCGGCCTGTTTCCGTGGCTGTGCCTTCAAGGATGGCGCGCAAGGCCTCGTCGGTTTCGAGACCCGTAAGCGGTTGGGCAATCGGTTTGGATTGATCAGCCGGTGATGAGTTCATCGGACGAAAGTATGAAACGAACCGGCGTCATTACGCAAGAGGGAGCGGTCAGGTGTTTCATTAGTCGCAGATTGACATTCGGGTATGTCGTCCGTAGCGTGTCGGTGACATGTGATTCATGAAGGGAGTTGTGCAATGATTCGAACGTATATGAGCGTACGTCGAGTCGGAGCTCGCGCAACAAGAAAGAGGCGGTATGAAACGATTGAAAGGGAAAGTCGCAATTGTGACGGGAAGCAGCAGCGGCATCGGTAAGGCCATTGCCTTGCGATTCGGTGCTGAGGGGGCTACGGTCATTGTCACAGCCAGAAGAATGGCGCTGTGTGAACAGGTTGCGGAGCAGATTCGAGCAGACGGCGGCGAGGCGTTGGCCATTCAAACCGATGTATCCGATGAATCGCAAGTTGATCGATTGATGCAAGAAACCGTGAAGCGCTACGGACGAGTGGATATTCTCGTGAACAATGCCGGAATCGTCGTCGGTGGCCTGCTGGCGGATATGACGACGGCGGTCTTCGATGAGGTGTTGAATACCAACCTGCGCGGTACGTTCTTTTGCTGTCGGGCCGGATTCGCGCAGATGAAGGCACAGGGCGGCGGGTGTATTCTGAACATGTCGAGTGTGGCCGGCCTTCAAGCATGGGCCGGTACTGGTTCCTATAGCGCGTCCAAGCACGGTGTGATGGCCTTGACGAAAGCATTGGCCGAGGAAGGGCGGCCCCATAACATCAAAGTCAGCGCTATCTGCCCCGGTGGTGTTGCGGATGATTTGGTTGATGCCGATCCGGAGGAAATTGCACGCAGCGAAAAGATCGATCCGTTCGATGTGGCCGAGGCCGCCGTCTATTTGGCGACATTGGGCAAACATACGGTGGTCCATCAAATTGTGATTGATCGGCTTGGAGCAGAGTGGTGATTCGCGGATAGAAGGAGAAGAGCATCGCTGGTTATTCGGTGGTATTCAAGGCGGCGAATCGTTGTTGGAATGCGGCAATGCGCATGAGGTAGGTGCGTACGTCGTGGTCCCCGCACCGTTGGTGAGGCTGGAGGCGGAATTTGCGGGCGGCAAAGTCACGGCCTGCTCCTGCTCCACAGAGGTGAATGACGGCGGCGAGCGTCTGTTGCTCTTTACGTGTTCCTCGACGGCGTTCTCCAATAATCTGTGTGACATCGCGGTCGAGAAGAGCCGCGGTCATCTCAACCGCATGACTCGGGAAAATTCTGGTAT
>JAOUPN010000089.1 GCA_029879905.1 Nitrospira sp.
TGATCACCAGTGAGCAACTTCCACAGATGCCTTCGCGACAGTCATGTTCAAATGCCACCGGCTCCTCGCCCGCGAGAATCAAACGTTGATTGACTCCATCGAGCATTTCCAGAAAGGACATGTCGGGACTTACGCTGGTTGCCTCATATGTCACCAAACGACCCGTATCATCGGCCCCTCGTTGCCGCCATATGTTCAACGTAAATTTCATCCCTCTTCGTCCCCTCTTCCCTCTTCTTCTCACCCCTTACCGTTCACCCCTCACCTCTTAACGCTTTACCCCTAACCCCTCACTCCTTACTCCTTACTCCTCACCCATTTATTGGTAGCTTCTCGTCGTTGGCTGGATGAACTCAAAATTGAGGGGCTCCTTATGCAAAACCGGGAAGCTATCCACCTGATACTCCCACGCTGCCACATGAGCAAACCGCCTATCATCACGTAGCGGCTCTCCTTGGGGAGTTTGAGACTCCTCACGGAAATGTGCGCCGCAAGATTCGTGTCGATGCAATGCGTCGTAGCAGAGCAGTTCGGCGAATTCGAGAAAATCCGCTACCCGTCCCGCATATTCCATCTCTTGATTGAAGGATTCTCCCGAGCCAGGCACAGCGACATCCCGCCAGAATTCCTCTCGTAACCTTGGGATCGCCTGCAACGCCTGCTTGAGCCCTGCTTCACAGCGTGCCATCCCGCAATGATCCCACAAAATCCTGCCGACCTCCCGGTGAAAGGAGGCGGCGGTCCGCCGCTTGTTCCCTTGCAACAGCTTGGCAAGTCGATCAGTGACTCGGTCCACGGCGCCGCGCACCGCCGTATGATGCTCATCCACCATCGTCACCTTCGTCGTCGCCAGGTAATGGCCGATCGTATACGGCAAAATAAAATATCCGTCGGCTAACCCCTGCATTAACGAACTGGCTCCTAATCGATTCGCGCCATGATCCGCAAAATTTGCCTCTCCGACGACAAAGAGACCAGGAAGCGTGCTCATGAGATTGTAATCAACCCAGAGTCCCCCCATCGTGTAGTGTGGGGCCGGATAGATACGCATGGGGTCCCGATACGCATCTTCCCCGGTAATCCGCCCATACATATCGAACAGATTGCCGTACCGTTCGCGCACCACATCCATGCCTTGCTGCTCAATCACATCACTGAAATCCAAATAGACCCCCTGCCCCCCAGGACCGACGCCACGACCCTCATCACACATGGCTTTGACGGCCCGTGATGCCACATCACGGGGAACCAGATTTCCAAACCGCGGGTACCGGCGTTCAAGGAAGTAATCCCGGTCGGAAGCCGGAATGGCGGCAGGAGACCGGTTATCTGACGCTTGCTGCGGCACCCAAATCCGCCCATCATTCCTCAGGGACTCCGACATCAACGTTAATTTTGCTTGATGTATTTCGACCGGGGGGATCGCTGTGGGATGAATCTGGGTAAAACAGGGGTTGGCAAACGCTGCGCCCTGCTTCCACGCCCGGTACGTCGCCGTGACATTGCATCCGCTGGCGTTGGTCGACAAATAATAGACATTGCTGTATCCGCCGGTCGCCAACACGATGGCATGGGCAAAGTGAGCGGTAATGCGTCCGGAGAGTAGATCCCGGACAACGATCCCGCGCGCATGTCCGTCAACCACAATAAGATCGAGCATTTCGGTACGCGGGCGCATCGTTACCTGACCACGCTCAATTTGCCATGACAATGCCGAGTAGGCGCCCAAAAGCAACTGTTGTCCGGTTTGCCCTCGACAATAGAACGTACGCGACACCTGCACCCCGCCGAACGAACGATTGGCCAGCTGCCCGCCGTATTCCCTGGCAAATGGGACACCAAGCGCCACACATTGATCGATAATCTGGGTACTAATTTGTGCCAGTCGATAGACATTCGCCTCCCGCGATCGAAAGTCTCCCCCTTTGATCGTGTCGTAAAACAGCCTGGCGACGCTGTCCCCATCGTCCTGATAATTTTTTGCGGCATTGATTCCGCCCTGCGCCGCGATACTGTGTGCACGGCGAGGACTGTCTTGGAAACAAAAACATTCCACATCATAGCCGAGCTGCCCCAATGTGGACGCTGCGCTGGCACCGGCCAACCCAGTGCCGACCACAATGACCTTGATCCGCCGTTTGTTGGCCGGGCTCACCAGTTTTTCACTGAATCGTTGCCGGTCCCATTTGGTTTCCAGTGGGCCCTGGGGAATCTTTGGATCGAGAATCATCATGGCCTGATCATCCCAAGAAAGACGGCGAGAATAATCGACAAATTCCCACACACCACAAGCAGTGCCACAGCCGGTCCTGCCGCTTTAAATACGCGGTTCCATGCGGCATGTTCCAACCCCAATGTTTGCAAGCTACTGGACACGGCATGACTCAGATGTATCCCCAGCACCAATTGCCCGGCACAATACACTGCAACGTACAACGGATTCTGAAAGGCGTGCAGTAGTTTTCCATATACATCAAGGTGCCCCTGCGCATCCACCCGACTTGGGACAGCGGGATCGACAAGACCGGCTGTCAGATGCAAGAGATGGAAGACAATAAACACCAACAACAGGCTACCGCTGAGTGCCATCGTGCGAGACGCGACAGACGCATTGCGATAATCCCGGACGGCATACGCAATAGGTCTGGCATGCCGATTTTTCAGCGCCAATTGAATCGCCAAGACAACATGGGCCGCCGCCACAGCCAACAATCCCAATCGTGCCGTCCATAAGAAAAACGGCATATCCCGCAGGAAAGACGCATACCTATTGAGGGCATCGCTCCCCTCGAATACCTGGAGGTTGCCCAACATATGAAAAACGACAAAGCCGGCCAGTCCCAGCCCCGCCAAGGAGGCAACGACCTTTCTGCTCATTGAAGACCGGCTGTAGCTCTCGCGGCTCATTGTCCCTCGATTCCCCTCACATGCTCCGCGCTCGTCTCTTCTATATGCTGCTTGCACAAAACTTCACACACCACATTCCGATGGCCGCACGCCCATGGTGAGGGATTCACATCAGGTTCATGGCCAAGAATGGTTCGAGACCTGAGGACCAGGCATCAGATGAATGCGGATCAGACGCAAGACGATTGCCTGCGCATGAGTCAGACGATTCGCAACCCCACACTCGGCCTGCGCATCGGGAACCGGCGTTTCGCCGACCCAGCGAGGGAAGCATGAATTGCGGGGCGGAAAAGTCGAGTCACTCCTCCGAGTTTGCGAGATGCCACCCGCAAGATACGCACAATGAACGTTCCGGCAGCATATCGCACACTGTAGGAGAAACGGCCATAAATCATACGAATCTGGGCTGTTCGACACGGGGTTCAGAAACACCATCCAATATATCCCGCACCCTGGCAAGCAATGCATTCGGCGTAAACGGTTTCTGAAGCAACTGCCCGCCGGTTTCGACAATCAGCTGATTGACTCCTTCCAGCCTCGTGTAACCTGACACATACAAAATCTTCATACCGGGACAGAGGATCTTGAGCTGTGATCCAATGTCAAATCCCGTGCCTCCCGGCATAATGACATCGGTCACCACGAGTTGCATCGACCACTTCTCTTTCTCCGCAATCCGCAGAGCCTCATCCATGTTGCGCGCGACCCATACCGTGTAACCGGCAGCACTGAGCACGGACTCCATCAGCTCGCGAACTTGGATGGCATCGTCAACCACCAAAATCGTCTCCGTCCCTGTCTGAAACGGTAGATGCGTAGACAATTGGCTCTCATTAAGAGCCTCCCCGGTTACGACAGGAAAATAGACGTCAATCGCCGTCCCTTGGCCGGGGGCGCTAGTAATTTCGATAAATCCATGGCTTTGTTTAACGATGCCGTAGACGGTCGATAAGCCAAGTCCTGTGCCTTTACCGACTTCCTTGGTCGTAAAGAACGGCTCAAACACCCGCTCTTTCGTTTTTGCATCCATTCCATGACCGTTGTCGCAGACGGACAGGCACATATAATGGCCAAGCGGCACACAGTCTGCACGCGTGTTATTTACTGAAACGGCACGGGTCGCGATCGTCAACTGCCCGCCGTTCGGCATTGCGTCACGGGCATTGATCACAAGATTCATGATGACCTGTTCAAGTTGTCCAGGATCGACCTTGACTGGCGGCGCAACTGCCTCAAACCGAGTTATTAGTATGATGTTCTCCTGGATCAGGCGCCGCAGCATTTTCTCGAAATTGGAAACAACCTGGTTCAAATCCAGTACTTTTGGCTCCATGACTTGTTGCCGGCTGAAGGCCAACAACTGTCTGGTCAACCAAGTTGCACGTTCCCCGGCTTTGACTATGGACGTCAAATTCTTTATTGTGGTCTCTTTATTCTGCCTCATCTGTCTGATTTGCAAGTCAGCATAGCCCATAATCACGGTCAGAAGATTATTGAAATCATGGGCGATTCCTCCCGCAAGCAACCCAATCGCCTCCATCTTTTGTGCTTGCAGCAATTGCTCCTCGGTGTGTTTCAACGCTAATTCGGCCCGTTTCCGTTCGGTGACATCCTGAACTTGGACGATGAAATACTCTGGCTTGCCCAGAATATTCCGCACCAAGGCGGCCGACGCCTGCACCAACACCTCATGCCCATCCTTATGGATACATCGTTTTTCTCGGAGGGTGCCACCATCACCATTCGCCAGCAGTTTCTCGAAAACGCGTACGTCTTCCCGGTGGTTCTCCGGATGGGTAAGGGTTAAGACAGACATACCCACCAACTCCGCCTCCGAATAGCCGAGGAGCCTGGCGAGCGTTTTGTTGGCCTTGAGCAATTTCTGATCGATACTGACGAGCACCATGCCGATCGGCGCCTCAGAAAACGCCACGGCAAATTGCTGGCTGGTTTCATACAGGATCGCTTCGGTCTGTTTCCGTTCGGTAATATCGGTGATCGAGCCTGACATGCGACCGATCTCGCCGTTCTCGTTCCACTGCGCACTGCCCCGCGCGACAATCCATCGATGCTCGCCGTTCGGCCGGATAATGCGATACTCGATATCGTAGGGAGCACGTTCGGAAAAATGTCTTTTCAACGCCTCAAACGTTCGCACTCGGTCGTCCGGATGAATCAGATCCTTCCAGGTTTGGACAATGTCCGGGAACGATCCATCAGCAATCCCCAAGATGGCCTTCATGCGGGGAGAAAAGTAGATGGGACAATCTCCATTGAACGGATCATGAAGGTCCGGCGCAATAATATCCCACAGCCCATCGCGAGAACCCTTGACCGCCAAATCAAATCGTGTGAGGGTGTCCTGAAGCGCTTTCTCCGTTCTCTTGACCTGAGTAATGTCGGCAACGGCTCCGATGGTTCGAATGGGCCGTCGCACTCCATCCATATTGATATCGAACAGGGTCTTCGAATGCACCTGAACCCAACGTATTGTCTCATCAGGCCTTACAACGCGGTACACCGAGTGGAATAGGCCGTTCCCCGTGGAACCCCAGGCTTGTGCGATTTCTGCCTGCACCCGTGCACGATCTGCAGGATGCATCAGGTCGACAAATCGGGCCAGAGACGCCGGCTCATCGGCATCGACGCCCAAAATGTCCCGCAAGATCGGAGACCAATACAATGAGTCGGTCAGCTGGTTATGGCGGAAGAGGCCAAGCCCTGCAACGGTGACTGCTTGCTGCAACTCTTCTTCGCTTTGCTCCAACCGATATCGAGTCTGCTCATGTTCCCGGCGCTCGGCCAGTTCACGCAACGCCTGTTCGACCGCCGGGACCAACCGGACCAATCGATCTTTCATCACGTAATCGTGCGCCCCCGATTTGATCGCCTCGACGGCGACCTCTTCTCCGACCGTCCCAGACACAACGATGACCGGAAGACCTTCGGCTTCGTGAGTCGCAACTCTCAGCGCTTCCATCGCGCTGAATGACGGCAGCCGCCAATCCGCCAGGATGAAATCCCATTTGTCCAGGCGCAACGCAGCAGACAACTCACCGGCGGTTTCTACCCGCCGCATGATGGGCTGGTACCCCGCTTTGCGTATCACACCCTCAATCAGCAAAGCCTCAGATTCATTATCCTCAACATGCACGTAGCGCCAGGTATCTCGCCTTGACTCAGCGGAAGAGTGTTGTGTGGCCATAATCTTCTTGTCTTGTTCAGGCATTTTGTTCAGGCGTCTTGTTCAGCAACAGCCAGTAGAGGCCCAATTGCTTGACGGCCTCCACAAATTGCGTAAATTCGACAGGCTTCGATACGAAACTATTGGCACCCAGTTTATAACTAACAATCATATCACTCTCTTCTTTGGATGTCGTCAGCATCACAACCGGGATAAGCGCCGTGCGCTCATCGGCACGCAGCCGCTTGAGGACATCCAACCCATTGAGCTTCGGCAAGTTCATATCGAGCAAAACGACCTGCGGCTGCACCGACGTGTCCCGCCCCGCGTACTGCCCGGTACCCAACATATAATCCACCGCTTCGACCCCGTCTCGCAGCACAACGATCTCATTGGTAATATTATGCTGCTTGAG
Source organism: Nitrospira sp. (assembly GCA_029879905.1). GTDB lineage: Bacteria > Nitrospirota > Nitrospiria > Nitrospirales > Nitrospiraceae > Nitrospira_D. The sequence continues at coordinate 6,507 of JAOUPN010000089.1, forward strand.
TGCCCTGCGCACTAACAGTTCATCATCAGGATTGTCTTCTACGATAACAATCATCATCGGTTTCATATGTGACTCCTTGCGACCACACTGTTCCTCAACCACCCTTTCTCGCAACCGTCAACCCATGCACAACTACAGCGTAAACCATATCGTCGCGCCACGCCCGACCGCTCCCTCAGCCCATACCCGCCCTCCATGACGACCGATAACACGAGACACCGTTGCCAAGCCAATGCCCGTACCCGGGAATTCCGTTTGGCCATGCAAGCGCTGAAACGGGGTGAAGAGCTTGTCCGCATAGGCCATATCGAACCCAGCGCCATTATCACGCACAAAGCACACCCGACTGCCCTGATCAACTGTTGTCCCGAACTCAATCTGTGGTTCAGGCTGTTTAGCTGTAAACTTCCACGCATTCCCCAGCAAATTTTGCAGCACAACCCGCAACAGTCCTCGATCTCCGGACACGATCAACCCAGGTTCGATGCGAACATCCACCTTCCGGTCCTGGTCATCCGCTCGCAATTCCTCGACTATCTCCATGGCCATTGCGCTGAAATCCACCTCTTTTTCCCGATGGAACTGCCTGCGAGTCGCCCTAGACAACCCCAGTAAGTCATCAATCAGCTGGCCCATCCGTTCACTGGCCTTCAGGACCCGCTGTAGATAATCTTGCCCCTCCGGACCAAGCTTGTCGTAATAATCTTCCATCAACGCCTGGCTGAATCCGTTGATGCTACGCAACGGTGCGCGCAAATCATGCGAGACAGAATAGGCGAAGGCTTCCAGTTCTTTGTTGGCCGTATCGAGCAAAACCTGCCGTTCCATCAGCGCTTTCTCAGCCTCCTTGCGCGCTGTAATATCAAGAATGGAGGCCAGCACCTGCGGCCCCGTAGGGGTATCCAACGGGGTCAAGCCGATTTCCACCGGAAACTCCGTCCCATCTTTCCGTACCCCGAATAGGTCTCTTCCTCGGCCCATGGCCCGTGCGGCCCGCGCTGAAAAAAAACGCTGCATATCGGCACCGTGGCCGCCGCGAAACTGCTGCGGCACCAGAATCGTCAGCGGCTGGCCCACCAGTTCGTGAGCCTGATAGTCGAACAACGCCTCCACCTGTTTATTCACCATCGTGATCATCCCGTCGGCATTGACCATCAAGATGCCGTTGGGCGCAAATTCCACGGCCTGGCGAAACCGCGCTTCGCTCTCAGCCAAGGCAACCTCAGCCTCCTTGCGCGCTGTAATATCAAGAATGGAGGCCAGCACCTGCGGCCCCGTAGGGGTATCCAACGGGGTCAAGCCGATTTCCACCGGAAACTCCGTCCCATCTTTCCGTACCCCGAATAGGTCTCTTCCTCGGCCCATGGCCCGTGCGGCCCGCGCTGAAAAAAAACGCTGCATATCGGCACCGTGGCCGCCGCGAAACTGCTGCGGCACCAGAATCGTCAGCGGCTGGCCCACCAGTTCGTGAGCCTGATAGTCGAACAACGCCTCCACCTGTTTATTCACCATCGTGATCATCCCGTCGGCATTGACCATCAAGATGCCGTTGGGCGCAAATTCCACGGCCTGGCGAAACCGCGCTTCGCTCTCAGCCAAGGCAACCTCAGCCTCCTTGCGCAAGCTGACATCGCGTACAATGGCCAGAAACCGTCGCTCCTCCGTTTCTTCCAAATCAAGCAGTTGAAGAGAAACTTCTACGGGAATATCATGCCCGTCTTTATGGCGATGGGCCGTTTGAAAGACTACGCTCTCTTTCTGTCGGTTTACCAACGGCTCGATCAATCGTTCGAACTGCTCCTGCGTGAACTCCGGCTCGATATCCAGCAGCGTCATCTGCAATAACTCGGCCTCGCTGTACCCAACCTGCCGTTGGGCCCCCTCATTCACATAGATGAATCCGTAATCATCGAAACGAAATTTAAAAATGCAATCCTGCGTGCGATCAAGCAAGCGTTTGAACCGCCTTAATTTCAACTCTTGCTCCTGCAAGACTTCTGACGCTACCTTCCGGTCGGTGATGTCCTCGGAGACTCCCACCAGATACTTAGGTGAGCCGTCGTCTCCCCCTACCGCAAATTTCTTGGTACGCAAAAATCTAGTTCCCCTCCTCCTTGTGACGATGGGCTCTTCCTCTATAACCACTAGTCCTTTATCCAGCGCTTCACGGTCGGCTGCGGTATATCGCTCAGCCAGTTCCTCAGGAAATAGTTCATGATTTTTCTTACCCAAGACAACGGCTCGTGACACCCCCAGCAACTCCTCACAGGCCCTATTGAACCGCACGTGACGCAACTCCTCAGCTTCTTTGGCGAATACCAGAATCGGCATACGGTCAAGGATCGAGTCGAGGAAATTTGCTGATCGGTGCTGCTCCTTGGCGGCACCTTCCAGCACCCGCCAGATGGCAATACAAACAACCGCCGCTGCTCCAAAAAACAGCCCATGCATGACAGACCATTTCCAGGGATGCGCCAAGGCATCGGGATGATTGTACACACTCTGAGGAAGCAGCGAACCGACGACCCCATGATGTAGAATAACTAATACCGTTGCCGTCAGAAACGGGGCCCAATCCTGATAGAGCATCAAAAGAAACAACACGACAAAGTAGTGGAAATGCGCTTCAATATAGCCGCCGGAAAAATGCACCAACAGACTCGATGACAACACGAGGCCGCCGCCGACAAAAACGGCGGACACCCTGCGTGACAGCCACCCGGCCCCGGCAAGCAGTGCGACGCCCCCCACCGAAAGACCTATGGCAAACAATTCAGATACAGAAACCCCGGCTACCAACCCAAAAATCAAAAGGCCGACCACGTGCCCCCATAGAGTCAGCACAAACAACCGATGCCGATACTCCCAAACATCCTGGGGCAACCCTGATCCCTGCGGAAGAAACTCTTCTGCAATTGCAGCAAACCGACGGGACATAGCGTATGAACTAAATGGATGCATGCGGTCCGTATGCAAACTCACCAAGGCCTCTGTCCACCTTGGATGACCTAAATACCTCCAGTATCCCACACGCGACCACCAGATCACAACTACGTACTTGCGCTGCTCTATTCTCAATCCTAACTATTATCTTACCATGCAGCCGTGAACCACGGCTTCCCGGGTAGGCTGCACGCTACCTGCCGACAGCCACGCAAAGAGGGCGCAACGCGATGCCTCTATTCAGAATTGCGACTGACAACATATTCGCAATGCATGAGACGCATGATTCGCGCGAGAGTTATCGGATCCGCAAGACGTGGCATGCTGCTCAAAATAGCCGTCTTCGATCCGCGAAACGCGAAACCGCTCACGGTTTGCAGAAACACCGCTGGCAGACCGTTTTGGCATTTATTACCGCTTATCGCCTCGAACGAGTGTCTCACGCCCATCCTGTTTGTCGTCAGATTCGCGTTTGCGCCGCTTTCTCCACAGTACCAACCGTGCCACCAACGCCATGAGTCCTCCGGATAAAGACGCCCCGGCAGGCAACACCACCCCTCCAAACAGATTCGCCCGAGCCTCATGCCCATTGACCGACTCGGCAGACTCGCTGTCAACACGGCCTATTCTCCCACTTCCGTCGTCCTTATCGGCCGGTTCATCTTTCTCTGACATCACCGTAATGGTCACAATACTGATATCGCTCAACCGTTTTCGGTCGGTTGAAATCACGGTCAGGGTATCGGGACCGGCATCATCCTTCGATGCATGATAGGTTAACGTCGATAACGTAGCATTGACCTCATCCTGAGAGCCCGACAATGTCAACACTGCCGTACCACTGGCCCCACCCACAATGGAGGCCTCACCGGCAAGCATCACCGTGATCGTCCCATTGATCACCCTGATTTGTACTGTTGCCAAATCTCCATCGCCATCCGCTACACTGATACCGGAAAGCGTGACGGAGGACCCCCGCGTCACCATTTGCTCACCAGGAACTGTGTTGACCGGAGGAGAGCCGACCGTCCCTTCGTCCCCCTCATTCTCCGCCGAACTAGCCGTCACAATCCGAGAACCGGAGTCCTCCGTCGCTGCGACCGTCCCTAATGCATCACTATAGGCTGCATCTCGTATCCATACCGGCCGAGGAGGAGACAGCACCGACGGTCTCGGCAAGATCAGACTCTCAAGACGCAATCCAGACTCCAGTGCTGGCCTAGCGCCCAATATCGGAGCCCTGCTGTCCGCCGATTGCGGGGCAAATGGCGACACCCCAACCGTGAACGTCGTCGCCCCTATCGACCCGCCGGCACCGTCACTCACTGTAAAGATGAACTGATCACTTGTGCTGACTGCGCCGTTGTGGACATATAAGAGGCGACCCGCATTAATATCAGCCTGCGTAAACGTTGTAATCGCCAACCCTGGCATGGTTGACAGTTCTAATCGCCCATACACCGGCGTTGATATGACCGTGTACCGCACCTCCTCCGGCGCGTTATTCGCGTCTACTATATTCAATTCGGCCGGCGTGATGACATCGGTCAAGCCTTGCGTCACTTGCGATCCGAAATTCACGCTAATGACCGGGATGCTGTTTCCAGCAGCCGCCGTCACATTGATCGTCAATGTATTCGGCGTGGGATCGAACGCTGGTCCGCCCGTGTCCCGCACGCTAAAGGTAAAACTCGCATATCCCACTCCACTGGTGTTCGCCGCCGGAGCAAAGACCAAGCTTCCCAATTGCCCCACGGCAATCACATCCCCCGAGACAACGTCTACACCCGATAATCGCAGCGACGCCCCCGCAGGCAATGTCAGTCCGTCGATCCGCACCGCACTCAAACTGTCCCCCGCGTCCGGATCGGTAAAACCAAAGTCCGTCGCCATAAAACCCAGGCTGGCGTTCTCTGTGACACTCACCGTTCCGTCTGTTCCGGATGGCACTTCGTCCACGTTCGTGATCGCCAGGCTCACCACCTGCGTGCTCGTGTTCCCCGCCCCATCCGTCGCCACCACTTCAAAGCTGTAGAGCGCCTGCCCCTCGTAGTT
>JAOUPN010000412.1 GCA_029879905.1 Nitrospira sp.
CTACGGACCAAAGGGTATCGGGTGGGCAACATTGATACGGTTATCATCGCACAGGCCCCGCGGTTGGGGCCGCATCTGGCTGCCATGCAGAAGCAAATGGCGGAAACTGCCGGTATCGAGGCCGAGTTGATCAATGTGAAGGTGAAAAGCGGTGAAGGGCTTGATGCCGTCGGTAAGGAAGAGGGCATGATCGCCCATGCGGTGTGTCTGATTGAGAAAGTCAGCAGCTGACAGGCGTATATGAGCGCAAGCTGACATGATTGGATTATGGGAAAAGCCCATGGATTTGAAGATCTCAGGGGCTGGCAGGCAGCAAGAGAACTTGTGCAGTCCGTGTATCAATTCACGAGCAGTCAGAAATTCATCAAAGATATGGCGCTTCGGGACCAGCTGAGACGTGCGGCAGTTTCCAGCATGGCCAACATTGCAGAGGGATTTGAAAGAGGTTCGAAGCGGGAGTTCCGCAGATTTCTTTACATGGCGAGAGGGTCTGCAGGCGAGGTGAGGAGCCATTTGTATGTGGCTAAGGATATGGACTACATTACTCCATTAGAGTTTGATGAACTGAATGGTCAGGCCATCAGGCTTTCCAAAGGACTATTCCGCTTTATCCAGCACTTGGAATCGCCTGAATCAGCAACCTAACCGCAGGTTTGTCAGCCTGATTCCTTGTCAGCCATGTTTCAAACAATCAAACAAGATCTCCAAGCCGTTTTTGATCGCGATCCAGCCGCGACCAGCCGGCTGGAGGTGATCCTCACCTATTCAGGTTTTCATGCGCTCCTGGCCTATCGCATAGCCCATCGGCTGAAATCCGGCGGTGTGCCGTTTTTCCCACGGGCTATTTCGCAACTGGCTCGCTGGTTGACCGGGGTCGAGATTCACCCGTCGGCAAAGATCGGAACAGGGTTTTTCATCGATCATGGAATGGGGGTTGTGATCGGTGAAACAGCTGAAATCGGTGATTACGTGACGCTGTTTCAGGGGGTCACTCTGGGGGGTACCGGGAAAGAACGTGGTAAACGGCATCCGACGCTCGGGAATCATGTGGTTGTCGGCGCCGGGGCAAAGATTCTCGGCGGCATCAATATCGGGGACAATGTGAAGGTCGGTGCCAACTCCGTTGTCCTAAAGAATGTTCCTCCCAATTCGACCGTCATCGGCGTGCCGGGACGCATCATTAAGTCACAGGGCGAGCGTCTGCCGGATGCCACGATGGATCAGATCGACTTGCCGGATCCTATCAGCGATCGGTTCTCCGCTCTGGAACAGGAATTGACCGAACTCCGCAAAAAACTCGAACAACGCGATTCCTCTTAGCACCTCTCCTCTGACCCGCCTCTGAAGAAAGCCGTCGGGTTCCATAGCCCTCATGCCTCGCCTTCCGTTCTTCCATCTTCTTCGTCAGGTATTCCTCTCGCACACGTGATGAATCTCTATCCTGCATGATCCGGGATGCGGGGGCGTCTTGGTATGCCCTCGAAGGTCTCCGAAAGCAGGTATCAGACCGGAGATAGATCTCGCCTGTCTAGACAAAGTTAGGCTTGCACCTCCTCCCTGTAGCTGTATACAATGCCCCGTTTTTGGGGCCTTAGCGTCTCGTCGCTCCTGCATCGTCTGATGGTTTCCCCACTTGTCTGACGTACGTTGGATGGGTTGAAGCCACGGGGATTCGTATGACATAAGAGGCGCGCTTATACACCAGGAGGGAATCCAGTGAGTGACTCAGCGATTGTGACGTTTGCGTTGGTTGCAGCAGTGGCCGGTATCGCTTATGGCCTTTATTTGGCCATGTGGGTGTTCAAGCTGGATGCCGGTAACGCAAAGATGCAGGAGATTGCCAAGGCCATTCAGGAAGGCGCCAGCGCCTACATGAATCGGCAATACAGAACGGTTGGTATGGTGGCGGCTGGGTTATTCGTCGCATTAGCGGCGGCGGGGGCTGTCTCCGACAAATTCGGTCTATTGACCGCGGTTGGATTTCTTGTCGGTGCGGGTGCATCGGCTGTCGCAGGATATGTGGGAATGATCATCGCCGTGCGTGCGAATGTGCGGACGGCTCAGGCTGCGCATAACGGGATGAATGCCGCGTTGACCGTGGCGTTTCGCGGCGGGGCCGTCACCGGTCTCTTGCTGATCGGTCTGGGACTGTTGGCGATCACGGGATTCTACACGATTGCGGAATCGATCGCCGGACAAGAGAAGGCCATTCATGCGTTGTTAAGCCTTGGGTTCGGCGGCAGCCTGATTTCCGTATTTGCGCGTGTCGGTGGAGGTATTTATACCAAGGCTGCCGATGTCGGCGCCGACCTCGTCGGCAAGGTTGAAGCGGGTATTCCCGAGGATGATCCGAGGAATCCGGCCGTGATCGCGGACAACGTCGGCGACAATGTCGGTGACTGCGCCGGTATGGCCGCCGATCTGTTTGAAACCTATGCCGTAACGACGGTGGCGGCGATGGTGTTGGCGTACACGATGTTTCAAGGTGCAACCGCGCCAATTTTGTACCCGCTGGCGTTGGGTGGTGTAACAATTTTTGCGACGATCATCGGGATCTTGTTCGTGAAAGTGAGCGAGGGCGGAGAGATCATGACGGCGCTGTACAAGGGCCTCTTTGTGGCCGGCGGTATTGCGGCGATGGCGTTTTTCCCGATCACCTCGAAGGTTATGGACGGTGTGGGTGGAGTCAGTGGGGTGAGCTACTACATCGCGGCGTTGATTGGATTGGCGGTCACGTTGGCGCTGGTGTTCATTACGGACTACTACACGTCGAAGAATTATGAGCCGGTGAAATATATTGCCAAGGCCAGTGAAACGGGACATGCGACGAATATTATCGCAGGGCTGGCGGTAGGCATGCAGTCGACGGCCGCACCGGTTGTGGTCATTGCAGCGGCCATTCTTGGGAGCTTTTGGGTCTGTGGGGGAGCGGATTCCGGCGGATTATACGGTGTGGCGGTGGCGGCGGTCTCGATGTTGTCGATGGCGGGGATTGTCGTGGCGATCGATGCGTTCGGCCCGATTACGGATAATGCAGGAGGTATCGCCGAAATGTCGCACCTGGGCGACGCGGTACGCAATATCACCGATCCGCTCGATGCCGTCGGTAATACGACCAAGGCGGTGACGAAGGGGTACGCTATCGGTTCGGCCGGACTGGCGGCGGTGGTGCTGTTTGCCGAATATGCGCGCGAAGTGG
>JAOUPN010000413.1 GCA_029879905.1 Nitrospira sp.
TAAGGGATGTACTGCTCCCCTCAATCTTTGCACTCAACCTTGACCTAAACCTTAACCTGGATTCTCAATGAAAGGGGGCGACCGGTTTCGACGGGGGTACTGAGGTCACTGTCGCATGTCGAGCTCTCGGGAACTCGTAAAAGTCCGAGAAAAATGCAACTGCCAACCAAGAACTGGCACTCGCAGCTTAATTAAGCTGGGACGTCGTTCCATCTGAGGCCCGCGGGGGTGGGATGGCGTGATGCAGCGGGCTGGTCCAAAGTCGGTGCTCAGCGGCTGAGGACGAGAACATTCTGGGCTAGTGGTTGTTCTAAGCCTGCCGATGGGCGTGGACGGCTGCGAAACTCAAACTATCGGCTACACATGTAGACGCAGTGCACTGATGATCTTCGGACCCGGGTTCAACTCCCGGCGCCTCCACCATTCGACTCGCGAATGTGCTCATTGGAGCACATTCATGCTCGCTCATGGCAGGCCACCAAAGAATCGAGGGAGACAGTTGCTTGCGAGTTGAATGGTGTCCCGAGCAAGCGAAGCGAGCCGAGGGGCATCCGTCTCCATGTACTATGTATACATTCTTTGTTGCTCTGACGGCACTTTCTACGTAGGCTCCACCAGCAATCTCGAGAGTCGTATCATTGCTCATAACGATGGTCGCGGTGCCTCCTACACCTTCAAACGCCGGCCTGTCCGTTTGGTGTACTCCGAATCATTTCCGGGAGAGTCAGATGCAATCAGGAGGGAGCAGCAACTCAAGCGATGGAGTGCGGCGAAGAAGGAGAGTCTTATTACGGGTGACATCCAGAAGCTCAAACGTCTGAGTAAACCACGTTCTTAGTGCCCCCACATTTCATATTGCCGCCGGATAAACCCCTCCGGTGTTCTCATTATTTTCTTGTTCGACCCGGAGCGCTCGTAATTTGCGCGGCGGGATAATATCCATACGTGCCGTGCCTTCTTCTTCCGTTTCCACGGCTTTCGTTGCGCCGCCGGATAACACCCTCCAGTGTTTGTTCTGTCTGCCTCGCCGGCTCACCAGTCGAAGCTCCGGGCTGTGATGGCAACATGCGATGATGCCGATAACCAATAAAATCTGTTCGGACCCAACACCTGGACGTATGATCTGAACCGGAGTCTGGCGGCAGAGGAATGATGGTGTTAGGCAAGGTCGTTACGGTATACGCGCCGCACAAACGTGCAGGGTGTGATGACACGAATGTCATGCGCTGAAAATGAATGACCGCTGTGCATTGGAATAACCGACCGTCTAATAAATCACTCGACGAGCACATGATGCATTTGGCGTTGACGGCATTTCTGATCTTTTATTCGGGGTGGACCATCGCCGTGCATCTAGGCCTGTTGCTCGCCCTAGAGTTGCAAATGGTGATGGCTCTTTCCGTGGTTGTAATCCTGGCGCTGTTTGGGTTGCATCGTGCATTACGACAGGCCGGCTATGCGATAGGCGACACCTCCCATGCTGCCCAGAGATTCCTGCGTTGCTGGGATGCATCTAGCAGTTTGCAGCCTTTCCTTATTTCGGTGATCGCTCTCCCGGTAATTCTGTACTGGTCTTGGAATGCGTTTTGGATAGCCTCGGTTCTGGTATTAGTTCTTACGCTTCTTCGTCATGATGACATGCACTCTGCCGAGCCAAGTCCCTTTTCTCAAGCCGTGAATAGAAAAGGGACGATAGTCATATTGCTTGCAACGCTTCTATTAGTTGTCCTGTCCTATGCAATTACCAGGAGCGACCTTGATGATGCATTTTATGCTGCCGTCGCAGCATCGGCCTCATCTACCCCGGCAGAAGCATTGAAGAGGGGTGATCCGATGCTGGGAGAGATCGGACTTTCGTTGATACTTCCAAGCTATCGTTTTGTGTCTTTCGAATTGCTTTCAGGGGCCGGCGGCTATCTCTTCTCTGTGCCCGCGATGGATTTTTACTATGTGTATTTCTTGCCTGTTTGGGTGGCAGCGAGTGTGGTGGCGATTTTTCTACTGACCAGTGAGTTTATCCCAAGGTATTGGGTGATGACCGGTTGCTTAGCCATTGTCCTAACGCTTCTGCTTGGGGAAATGCATCGCAGCCCTGCGAATTTTGCGTTTGTCCGGCTTTTCCAGGGGAAGGCGGTATTTTTGTCTGCCCTTGTTCCAGCGATGTTTTACCTCACCGCACGATTTACATCAGATCGAGGAACAAAAGCCGATCTGTTGCTGCTTGGGTGCTGCCAAATATCTGCAGTGGGCTTAACCCACTTTGGAATGTTGATGGGACCAATCGCCGGATTTTCGGCACTCATTTCAAACGCATTAGTATGTCGAGGCGAGAACTCCAGGAAATTTGTGTACGCCCTTGCGGTGCTGTTTCTGCCTCTCCCCTATCTACTCAGTATCGCCGCAGAGTCTGCAGGTTCTTCGATATTGGAGCTCAAGTCTGAGTCGGCTGCAGACGTGTGGCTGTCCGTTTTTGGTTCTCATCAGCAATTCCTTATGGGAATGCTTCTGTTGGCCGGGCCGGCTTTGGCTAAAGATTCCATTACACGATGGAGACTGGCGATACCTCCATTGATCTTATATGCCGTGTTGTTAAACCCAGTCCTGTCTGAATGTATTTCCAAGTATGTGACGACCACGCCTGTGTATTGGAGAGTGGTGTGGTCTTTTCCAATTGTGATATTTGCGGCGATATCGTTGTGCCTCATTATTGTCAGAATCATGGAGCGAGGAGCGAATAGATATGTGCAGGCATTCGTGTGCGTAGTGGTCTGTTTCGCCGTAGTGTACGCATTACCTTTTCATACGCTGACAAAAGACAATGTCGAGAGGATGGATCGTTTTGCTGAATGGAAAATTTCGCAGGACCACCTGAGGGTATCGGAAGTTGCCATGGAGCTTGTGCGAAACGACGGAAGACTGCTGGCCCCCGACGAGGTCGCAGGGGTCGTCTCAAGATTTGAGAATCACCCAAGATTGGTAAGTACACGAGGCTTTTACTTGCCGATGATGAAATCATCGTTTTCTCCGAACGAATATGAAGCCAGAACCGCGTTGTATCGTTTCGTCATCGGTAAAGCGACGGAAGACAGCCATGTTGTGCGAGATGCACTTCGCGGTCTTAATGTTGCGGTTATTGTCCTGAATAGGACTGTGGAAAGTACGGGGCATCTGGAAATGTTAAACAATACACACTTCAG
>JAOUPN010000008.1 GCA_029879905.1 Nitrospira sp.
GGAATTCGTGATGATGTGTGGAGAGTTATATCCGGAGGCAGCGAAGGTGTTTGCGCTCAAAGGATGGCAGCGGCGGCGGTTGGTTCCGCTGCAATACACAGAGCCGGAGCTCCGCCACATAGCAAAAGGTGTGCATGCTACGCTCACGAACCTCATTGAACACCTGTCCACAGCGATTGGGTGCGAGAGTGACGAGGTTTCCCGCAAGGCAAATTGTGTGAACGCTCTTCCGAAATCGCAGAACACCTCGTTGCATGCAAGGTGAGCGGAGGGGAAAAGGACAAGAGAAAGAGCACGAGATCATGTGGGGGAATTATCCGAACTCCTGCGTCCGATGGCGGCTGAGGGAGTTGCCAAGAATCACAAAGAGAAGATGCGAGCAGCCCGGTCACTCGTTCACCCACCTTCGCAGGAAGCCACGGCTAGAAGGCCGTGGAGGAATGCGCAGCGGGTGTCCTCCGAAGCCTTGGCGAAGGAGGACATGTTTCCAGCCTTCGTAGCCTGCGGCTACTTCGGCGGAGTAGGCTCGGCGAGGTGTCGCCGAAGACTCAAAAGGAGCCACGGCTGGCAGGCCGTGGGGCTCCACGACATGCTACAGTTTGCGAGGTGATACGAGAATTCTCGGTTGCGTCGTTCTCGCTGTCCCGTGCCGTTATATATGAAGAGTGCTGATGCGTGAGTCATGAGCTCCGATACGCTCATTGGTGAAAATCCAGACCGAATGTTCACATTACCGGGAATTTGCGATCCATGGCTTGCTCTCTGTTCGATGCTGCTGGGTGGCGCGGCTGCTTACGTCATTCTCAGTATTGCCGAGCGCATGCGCGCGACCGAACAAGGATCCTTCAAAATGCGATGGCTCTCTGTCGGAGCCGTCGCAGGCGGACTTGAGATATGGGCGATCCACTTCGTTGGTAACCTGGCCTTCTGCCCGCCGATTCCATCCACGCAGGATGTTGGCTTCGCCGTTGTTTCCATCCTATCCGCTGGGCTGGCAGGAGCTGTGGCGGTCTACCTGATCAGCACCCATGACGGGAACCCCCTTCGACTGGTGTCAGGTGGTTTGTTGATGGGTGCATGCCTGCTGGTGACGCATTTCACGAGCCTGATGGCGATACATCAGGTGGCAGATATTCAGCACAGCCTGCCTCTTCTTATCTTTTCCGTCGTAGTGATCGTGGGATCGGGTATTGCCGTACTCCTGGTCGGCGGATGGAATATTCAGTACGGGGATTGGCGGGTAACGGAAAAGGCCAGCGCCATGGGGGTTGCTCTGTCCACCTCCCATTTAGCCGGGATGATTCCCGCGTACAGCTTTCCGGGCCTGAGGCCAGGTTCGTCGCCGCCCGGCATTGAAGTGGAGCTCCTTGCGATCGTCGCCGTTTCTCTCTCGACGCTTCTGGCCATCATCGATCGGCAAGTGACAAGGGCATCACGTCTGGCACGTCACAGCCATGCTCGGTTGTTGGACGCTATCGAGAGTGTTCCCCAAGGATTTTCGCTCTTCGACGCAGACGACCGTCTGGTGATTTGTAATCGCAAATATCGCGAAGCGGTATCCCAAGCCGGTGTCGCCGTTCAGCCCGGTGAGTCGTTCGAATCGATTATCCGTCGTATCGCTGAACGAGGCGACATCCCCGCAGCGAGTAGGAATGTTGAGTCATGGGTGAAAGAGCGGCTTGAGATGCACAACAACCCCCAAGGACCATACATTCAATACCGCTCCAGCGGTGACTGGCTCCAAATTAATGAGAGAAAGACCCATGACGGCGGTATTGTGGCCATTACCACGGACATCACGGCGTTGAAAAAAGCCGAACAGGCCGCTGAGGATGCCAAGGCACGCTTGGCGGATTCGTTAGCGCTGGTAGAAGCGGCAAAAGCCCGCATGCAGGAGGAGCTCAATGTCGGTCGGGATATTCAGAGGAGTATGCTCCCGAGGGTATTTCCGGCCTTCCCTGATCGGAAGGATCTGGAACTGTATGCGGTACTTGAACCGGCGCTGGAGGTCGGTGGTGATCTCTATGATTTCTTTCTGCTCGATGAACATCGACTGTGTTTCGTGATCGGCGATGTCTCGGGCAACGGGGTTCCTGCCGCCCTGTTCATGGCGATGACGAAGATCATGGTGAAAACCAGGGCGATGTCCGATCCCTCGCCCGCGAGTATCGTCACCTATGTGAACGACGCACTCAGCACGGATAACGACAGCTGTATGTTCGTGACCCTGTACCTGGGCATCCTGAATCTCCGCGATGGGACACTTCTCACGACGAACGCGGGGCATAATCCTCCCTTGTTGAAACGACGAGACGAACCATTCGAGTGGTTGACGGCTCGGGACGGCCCCATGGTCGGTCCCATGGAAGGGATCGTCTTCAAGGAGAGCACGATTCAATTGGACCCGGGGGATGAGCTGTTCTTCTACACCGATGGGGTGACCGAAGCCGAAAATGTCCGGCTCGAATTATTCGGTAACGATCGGCTGAAAACGATTCTTGACCGATCCCGGGCCTCCTCAGTCGTCGACCGCATCGGAGAGGTCATGAACGCGGTAAAGGGCTTTGCCGGTGCGGCTCCGCAGGCGGACGACATCACCATGCTGGGGTTGCGGTACCATGGCGTTACCCTGTCAGACGCCTCGGCCGTGGTCTTCCGCCAAACGATGCCGAACCAATTGATGGCCATTCCTGTGCTGCAGACGGCGTTCGAACAGTATGTGGCCCAATGGGAATGGGCCAAACCACTCATCCCCAGAATCAATATGGCTCTGGATGACCTGCTCAACAATGTCGTGCAGTATGCGTTCCCCAATGATCCGAGGGAGCATCGTATTGAAGTGACAGGAGAAGTGCGTGACAGATGCGTCATGTTGACCATTACGGACGATGGTATTCCCTTCAACCCCGTTACGGTTGCGCCTCCGGATTTGTCATTGCTGCTGCATGAGCGTGAGATCGGTGGCTTGGGGATTCACTTGGTGCGTTCCATGTTTGACGAGGTGGTATATCGTCGCAATGTGGGACGTAACGTCCTGACGTTAAAGAAGAAGCTGGTACCTGAGGCGTCCGCGCCGGTCGGTCGCGACGATGAGGCGGGGACCCAAGCATTCGAAGTTCGGCGGTATCCGCAACCACCACGCCAAGACTCAAGGGGGGGAGAGACGAGCGTGAAATCTCGTCAGAGTGGTGCCGTGGTGATCGTCACTCCGGAGGATCGCTTCGACACGAACAGTGCATCCGAGATTGAGCGCGTCCTTATGGACCACATTGAGCGTGGGGTAAGGCAGATGGTGTTGGATCTCTCTCACATTTCATACATTTCATCGATCGGGCTGCGGGTGATCCTCAGAGTCATATTGACGATGACCCGGGTAGGCGGGAGGATGATGCTTTGTGGGGGGACCGACCAGGTCTGTACGGTGATCCAATTGAGTGGTGGGCTGATGGTGAGTCTCCATGTTCCCACGCTAGAAGAAGCTCTCTTGAAGGTGCAAGCGGCAAACTGATGCCTCATCAGAGTCGCCGGTACTGTATAGGGATGCCGAACGAGGCCGCCGTTGCAGTATCGACATGCGCGATTTCATCCATAAGAGAGCGGCGGTTGCGAATAGGACGGCTGATTGAGAAAGAGGTTCTGTCGTCTTCTCGTAGAGTAACGTTCGATTAAACGAGAAAGCCAATCTTTTAAGAAGAAAGGAGCCGAAACATGGATCAAGGGACTCGACACACGTTGACGGTCACTGCACAGGAGAAAGACGGAATCACCCTCGTCAAGATGCAGGGGAGCCTTGCGGCCACCACTGCCGAATATGGCATGCAGGAAATGAGAAAGATTATAGACGCAGGTGCCAAAAAGATCGTCATCAATCTGGCAGACATCGACTACATTAGTAGCGGAGGCATACGTGTGCTTATGATGGTGCACAAGGTGCTCAGGCCTTTGAACGGGGAGGTCAAGATTGCCGCCGCCAAGGGGATGGTAAAAGAAGCTCTTGAGACCAGCGGATTTGATCTGCTGAATCGGGTTATCGGAGGCCACATTCAGCTGTGCAATACGGACGAAGAGGCGGTGGCAGCCTTCAACCCGTGAAACGCGAAAGGTGAAACGTCAACGGTGGTGCCAAGAATAGCCGATGCGTGACGGTCTGATCCTGTTCGCCCGCCTTCGCAGGACGCCACGGCTGCTTGGCCTTCGAAGCCGGACGGCTTCCAGCCTTCGTAGCCTGTGGGCTACTTCGGCGGAGTAGGCTTGGCGAAGTAGGCGAAGGCCGTGGGGCTCCACATCTCACGGGTCGAGAACGGCCTTTTGAACATCCAGCGGGAAATGAGGTGCTGTCTGTACCGATTTGTTCATGCCTGTAAAAAGATAGTCCTCGGGTTTGCCGTCAATCTGATAGGAGGAATTTGAGATCATACAGCTGTACGTCTAACTCACTCCTCCCCCCGTCCATCCATTGTTTGCGGTATTTCGGTATATTCCATGAATTGTCTCAGGGATATTTCCCTCTGTTCTCAGGATATCCCTGATAGGACTAGGCGATCTCCTTCCTTATGGTACAGCCAAAAACAGCCTGATGTCGGTATGACAAGGATTTATCAGGTGAAATAGGAGAGTCGTCGTTGTAGACGCGAGGAAAGGATGGCTGTATGCATCTGACTCCAAGAGAGCAGGAGAAACTGTTGATTTACACTGCCGGGCAGCTCGCGGCTGATAGAAAAAAACGAGGCCTCAAGCTGAACCATCCTGAAGCGGTGGCCTATCTGACTGCTGCCGTTCTTGAGGGGATTCGAGACGGCAAATCTGTGGCAGACCTGATGACCTATGGGACGACGTTGCTTTCACGTAAAGACGTGATGCCTGGTGTGCCGGAGATGATTCATGAGTTTCAAGTCGAAGGCACCTTCCCGGATGGAACCAAGCTCGTCACGGTTCATGATCCGATTAAGTGAGCCATCGATCCCGTGTTGAATCTTCGGGTTTCGTCGTCGGAGGTCTTGGGGCCTCCGAACTTTTTACGGAGATTGAAGACATGAAAAAGAAAACCGCAAAAGCAAAGGCCGCTCCCGCAAAGAAGGGAAAGTCCTTGGCCGCTCTCATCAAAACTGAGTTGATGAAGCCGGTTATTCCGGGACAGGTTCTCTATGGAGAGGGTGATATTGAGGCAAATGCCGGTCGCCCTACAAAAGAACTGTCGGTGGTGAATACGGGTGACCGTCCGATACAGGTGGGGTCTCATTGCCATTTCTTTGAAGCCAACCGGGCGCTTCGATTTGATCGGGAAGATGCATTCGGCTATCGCCTGTCGATCCCGGCCGGAACGGCGGTTCGATTTGAACCGGGAGAAGAAAAACGGGTGACGGTTGTGGCGCTTGCCGGCAAGCGCGTCGCACATGGCATTAATGCATTGACCGAGGGGGCATTGGATGACCCCCAGGTTAAGGTGAACGCCGTCGCACGGGCGATGGAACTCAGATTCGCCAACGAAGGAGGGACACGGTGAAGATTCCGCGCAAACAATATGTGGATCTCTTTGGCCCTACCGTCGGAGACCGAATCAGGCTGGCCGATACCGAATTATTGATTGAAATTGAAAAAGACTTCACCTCATACGGGGATGAAGCGGTGTTCGGAGGCGGGAAAGTATTGCGGGACGGCATGGGGCAATCGCCTCGTGCCACAAGTGCGGGTGGTGCTCTCGATACGGTCATTACCAACGCGGTGATCCTCGACTACTGGGGCATCGTCAAAGCGGATATCGGGATTAAGGATGGACGTATCGTCGGGATCGGTAAGGCCGGGAATCCGGATTTGATGCCCAATGTCACGCCGGGAATGGAAGTGGGGGCCGGTACGGAAGCCATTTCTGCAGAGGGGTGTATTGTCACGGCCGGCGGTGTGGAAACGCATATCCATTTTATCTGTCCTCAACAGTATTGGGAGGCACTCTCCTCCGGTATCACCACCATGATCGGCGGCGGGACGGGGCCGGCCACCGGGACCAATGCGACAACCTGCACCCCAGGCCCGTGGAACATTCACCGCATGTTGGAGGCGTCAGACGGCATCCCGATCAACTTGGGGTTTCTCGGCAAGGGGAACTCGTCACAGCCTGAAGGGTTGAACGAGCAGGTCGAAGCCGGTGCCATCGGCTTGAAGCTGCACGAAGATTGGGGCACGACCCCGGCCGCGATCGATACCTGTTTGAGCGTCGCCGAACGCTACGATGTTCAGGTTGCTATCCATACCGACACGTTGAACGAAGCCGGATTCGTCGAAGATACGATTGCATCGTTTAAAGGGCGGACGATCCACACATTCCATACTGAAGGCGCCGGCGGGGGCCATGCTCCGGACATCATCAAAGTCTGCGGTGAGCCGAATGTGCTGCCGTCTTCTACCAACCCGACGATGCCGTTTACGGTCAATACGATGGATGAGCATTTGGATATGCTGATCGTCTGCCACCATTTAAATAAGCGGGTTCCTGAAGACGTGGCCTTTGCCGAGTCTCGTATCCGGCGCGAGACCATCGCGGCGGAGGACATCCTGCATGATTTGGGCGCGATCAGCATCATGTCATCGGACTCCCAGGCAATGGGGCGGATCGGTGAAGTCATTATCCGCACCTGGCAGACGGCCCATAAGATGAAGGTTCAGCGCGGGCATCTTGCGGCGAAGGATGGGCAGGATTCGGAGCGGAGCGACAATTTCCGGGCGAAACGGTATGTCGCCAAGTACACGATTAATCCTGCCATCGCACATGGGATCGCCCATGAAGTCGGCTCGGTTGAATCCGGCAAAATCGCCGATCTGGTGATCTGGAAACCGGCGTTCTTCGGGGTGAAGCCGGAGATGGTCGTAAAGGGAGGGTTCATCGCCCAAGCGCAGATGGGGGATCCCAACGCCTCGATTCCCACGCCGGAACCGATCATCAGCCGACCGATGTTTGGTTCGTTCGGGAGAGCACTCTCGAGCACCAGCCTCACGTTCATCTCCCAGGCGGCGCAAGAGCGCGAGATTCCACAGAAGCTTGGATTGCAGAAGCGTATCGCGGGAGTGAAGCATTGCCGTACGGTGAAGAAACGCGATCTCAAATTGAACGACTATCTGCCCCAGATCGAGGTCAATCCCGAAACCTATGTGGTAACGGCGGATGGTGTGCGGCTTGTCTGTGAACCGGCGATTGTGTTGCCGATGGCACAGCGGTACTTCCTCTTCTGAAGAAAGGGATTGCTGACAGGTTGTAGGCTGACAAGAGCAGGCGGGGACTTCATCCAATCCTGTCAACTTGCCGGCCTGAGACTTGTCAGCCAGGTGAGGAGTGGGGTCTGGTCCCCTTCTCCGCGCTTCGCGTGGGACCTGACCCCTTAGCCGGGTAAAAGACAAGGTCGCGGGTTCAAGGAACAAGGTTCAAGGGGGAAATCGTCGGATGGAGACACGGGCGTTGCTGGAAGGCTTGCGATTTACCGATACGTTTTTCCCTGCAGGGGGGTACGCATTTTCTTCGGGATTAGAAGCGGCCATACAAGGCGGCGCGGTGAAGGACTCGGAGCAATTGGCCTGCTATGTCGAAGATCTCCTGCGCGGTGGGATGAGCCGCCGCGAGGTGGTGGCTGCAAAAGTCGCAAGTCATGCGGGGGCAACGGGTATTGTGTCTGAGGCGATCACGATCGACCGCGAGTTGGATGCGACAAAGCTCAGTCGCGAGTCTCGATCGGCGAGTCGCCAGATGGGGCGCCAGATTATCAAGGTTGCTGTGGATCAAATCAGAGGCCATGCCGTGCTGATTGAGTATCGCAATGCAGTAGAAGGCGATCAGACGCCGGGTCATGTGGCGGTGAGTTTTGGGCTGACCATGGGCGCTTGTGGGTGGAACGGAGAAGAGACCGCTGCCGCGTTCCTCTATCAAACGGCTGTCGGATGTGTATCCGCCGCGATGCGATTGAGTCCTGTGGGACAACGGGAGGGGCAGCGTATGCTCGGTCAATGGTTTCCACTGATCGATCGTATCAGCCGTGAAGTCGATGCTCGGATCCCCATGTCTTCATGGTCGCCGATTCAGGATATTTATGCCATGCGTCATGGTCAGCTGGAGTGGAGACTGTTTCGGTCATAAGGGCGTAGAGCAGGAAGGAGGAGAAGAGCGGCGCGCCGTGTGAGCAATCGCCCATCAGCTCTTCATATTCATATGCACGACATCAATAGGCAACAGCAGTACGGTGATATGCATCCGACGCAGGCCAGGATGAAAGGGATTCCTGTCATCGGAGTCGGCGGACCCGTCGGATCCGGCAAGACTGCCCTGGTCGAAGCACTCTGCCGAAATTTGCGTGACCGGTACAGTCTGGCGGCTGTGACGAACGATATTTTTACAAAAATCGATGCCGAAATTCTCACGCAACGAGCGGCCTTGCCTATTGACCGGATTGTCGGCGTAGAGACAGGGGGATGTCCCCATACGGCGATTCGGGAGGATGCGTCGCACAATCAAGAAGCCATCGATGACTTGCTTCGGTGCCACCCTGACGTCGAGCTCATCTTTTTAGAAAGCGGCGGAGATAATCTTGCAGCGACCTTCAGTCCTGAGCTTGTCGATTATGTGATCTACGTGATTGACGTGGCCGGGGGAGACAAAATTCCGCGTAAGGGAGGACCGGGAATTACACGTTCCGATCTCCTGATCATCAATAAGATGGACCTGGCTCCGTTCGTTCGTGCAGACCTGTCCGTGATGGATCGGGACACCAGGCGCATGCGTGGCGACCTGCCGTTTGTCTTCACGAATATACTGACCGGGGAGGGCTTGGAGAGGGTTGTGGCGTGGATCGAGCAACGTGTTCCTCAACAGGCCAGGAAGGCGTGATTGCCTCGCCGGTTGTCCTCTCACGAAAACGAACAGACGTGAGATCTGTCCCGACAGAATCGGTCGGCCGTGTCGGAGAGTTGAGGCTTGAGTATGCCAAGCGCGACGGCCGGACGATCATTACGCGTTCCCATTGCACCAGCCCGTGGCATCTGCTTCCTCCCATCTACCTCGATGATACAGGGGCGGTCTATACGCTTCTCGTGAACCCCTCAGGCGGCTTGGTCGGCGGCGATCAGTTGTCCATCGGGATGAAGGTCCATGATGGTGCGCATGTGCTCATCTCTGCTCCGTCCGCCAACCGGGTGTATCGGTCGGAGGGCGAGGTGTCGGTACAGGATATCGAGCTGACGGTAGGGGCCGGTGCGGTGTTGGAGTGGTTTCCCGAACACACCATTCCGTTTGCCGGATCCCGGTTTCGGCAAAAGCTCCATGCCACACTGGCGCCTGGTTCCGTCATGCTGTTATGGGATGCCGTTGCCGCAGGCAGAATTGCCAGAGGGGAACGCTGGGCGTTTGACGATTTGGAGAATGATATCCGTATCACGACGGCTTCGAGCGGGGTGCTCACGGAGCGATATGTTCTTGATCAGAAGACTGACTTGGGTCGTGTCGGACTTGCAGAAGCATGGAACTATATTGCGTCGCTCTATGTGGTGGGCGATACGGTTTCTGATGAGGTCTGGAGTCTGCTTGAGCGGAAGATCGCTGCGATCTTGGACGAACGTCCCGGGTTGGTATTGGGCGGAGTCTCTACCCCTGCCGTACCCGGGCTTGCGATCAAGTTGCTGGCCAAGGCCGGCCCGGATTTGACGGACATGCTTGAAGCGATATGGGCGGCAGTGCGCCAAGCACTCTGGAATCTTGAACCGGCGATCTTGAGGAAGTACTAATTCCATGAGATAAGGGTGTGACATGGGGGATAGCTTTGCCGACGCAGGGATATCGGAGAAGCAGCCGTGAAGAAAGCATGGAGGCAGGGAATGCATGGCAATTCATGCGAGGTTCGAGATAAGGCTTCTGTCTAATCACATGGATCCCATGTAATCATTCCGTTGGATTTTGGCCTCAAGGGAGGGCAGCGGTTCTCGTCATCCATTATTCCGTTGTGTGTGCATCAATGAGAAATGCTCTCGCCGTGCTCAGGTCGGTTGCAGTATGATAGGACACCTGATCGGAGCATGGAGGGATGGCTGTGTTGGAACAACGTATTGAAGAGGTCACGAAAGCCAACAAGGCATTTTACGAGGCGTTTGAAAGCCTGGACATTGCCAAAATGGATACGGTCTGGGCGCATCAGGAATATATCACTTGCATTCATCCCGGCTGGACTATTCGTTCCGGCTGGCCTGCCGTTCGCGACTCCTGGGTACTGATCTTTAATAACACCTTTTCCATGAAGTTTGAGCTGACCGATGTGATGGTGCAGGTGGCGGGGGATGTCGCCTGGGTCATCTGCATCGAGAATCTGACGACTCAACAATCCGATGAGCCGCAGCAGGCTAGGGTGCTGGCGACGAATCTCTATGAGCGCATCGGTGATGAGTGGCTGCTGATTCATCATCATGGGTCGGCGGTGATGGGATGAGAATGCCGGCGGCAAGGTAGTGTTCTTTGCTCGCTCCCCGCGCATGCGGGAATTGATCGTATAATCGATTAAGGTCGATGCTCGGTGAATGCGCGCAGGAGAACACCACCCCAGCACCGGCTTGGTGAGGGGAAGAGCAGAAGAAAAAGGCGGTGCTCGCTCAATGCGCGCAGTAGAAACATCCCCATCCCCTAGCCCTTGGTTATTAGGGGAGGTGGGCTACCTGGGAGTCTCCTGTGCTCGCCCAACGCGCGGCCTCGGAAGGCCCTCGTTGGATGCGCGCAATAAGGAGACCCCCAGGTTGCCCACTTGATGAGAGGTAAGTGGAAGTCAAAGGTAGTGCTCGCTGGATGAGGCGCGTATGAAAAAACAGCAGCGCACAAAGTTGGTTCATGAAGGGAAGTATCTTGCAGAAGTGGATATCGAGTTGATGATGACCGATGACGACTGGTCTCCCTATCTCTCAACCGAAGATGCTTACAAGCTGGATGATGTGAGGGAAGCCTTAAAGAGAGGAGATACCAAAACGGCAGCTCGCTATGGCCGTGTGTACTCACTCACTCCAATTGCCGTATAGCACTTCAACGTGCAGACATGATCTATATAGTTGTGCCAAGAGATAGGGCATATGGCGCCCCCAAACCGTTTATGCTTCATGATACATATCCGCTAGCATTCTCGGTTATGATTCCCATCGTACGCTGAGTGGCCTTGTAAGGTCTTGATCGACTGGCTCCATTCATCGATACCTCCCGTCAATTCTACCAACAAGGTCTTGATTTCTCGTTGGCCCGGCCACTACATGATTGTCTGCAGTCGAGCGAGTCGATTGCGGTGCTTGTGAATAACGGTTGAGATGCACACATGATCTATATGGATAACCGGAGTAGGCAATGAGAATCGTATCGTTGTTGCCGAGTGCGACGGAGATGGTCTGTGCATTAGGGCTTGAAGACCATTTGGTCGGGGTGACGCATGAGTGTGATTATCCGCCGTCGGTGCAGCGGCTGCCCAAAGTCACGCGTACTCTTATCCCGGCTGATGCCACCAGCAGTGAGATTGATCGGTTGGTGAGTGAACGGTTTAAGACGGTACGGGCGCTCTACGCGCTTGATGTCGAGATGTTGAAAGAAGCGCGGCCGGATGTGATTGTGACGCAGTCCCTCTGCGAGGTCTGTGCGGTGGCGCCGAACGAGGTGCAGGCGGCGATAGGACAGTTGCCGGGGCAACCGCGCGTGGTGACATTGGAACCCCAGTCGTTGGAAGGCCTGTTCGAGGCAATCCAACAACTCGCCTCTGTGGTTGAGGTGTCCGCGGACGAGATGCTGCGAGGACTACAGGCGCGCGTGGATGCCGTTGCTACCCGGTCCGCCACGCTCACCACCAGGCCACGTGTTGCATTGTTGGAGTGGCTTGATCCACCCTTTTCATCCGGTCATTGGAGTCCTCAATTGGTCCGGTTGGCCGGCGGAGCCGAAGGGCTCGGCAAAGAAGGCCAACCGTCGCGGCGGCTTCGTTGGGACGAGGTGTCCGCCTGGAATCCGGACGTCATCGTCATCGCCTGTTGTGGCTTTCCTGTGGAACGGGCGCTGCAAGATGTCGCTCTGGTACAGTCGGTTGAGGAGTGGTGTGAGTTACCCGCCGTCCGATCAGGACGGGTGTATGTGGCGGATGGGTCGCAGTATTTCAATCGGCCGGGACCGCGCCTTGTCGACAGCCTCGAACTCTTGGCCCATACGCTCCATCCGACGGTACATCCCTCGCCTGATGGTGTGTCTGTGTTCCATCGGTTATCAGGGGATGGTATATGAAAGGGTGTGGAGCCCCACGGCCTGCCAGCCGTGGCCCCTTTTGAGTCTTCGGCGACACCTCGCCGAGCCTACTCCGCCGAAGTAGCCGCAGGCTACGAAGGCTGGAAGCATGTCCTCCTTTGCCAAGGCTTCGGCACGCCGCCCATAGGCTTTGGCCGACGGGTCGGAGGACACCCGCTACGCATTCCTCCACGGCCTTCTAGCCGTGGCTTCCTGCGAAGGCGGGTGAAGTGAAAGTTGCAGGACTATGACTGTACGTCGTGTATGGCTCGCCTGGAGTTCCGGAAAAGATTGTGCGTGGGCTTTGCACGTGTTGCGGCAGCAACCCGATGTGGAAGTTATTGGTCTGCTGACCACATTGAATGAAGCTGCCGACCGTGTCGCCATGCATGCGGTGCGGCGAACATTGCTCGAAGCGCAGGCCTCGGCGGTAGGGCTTCCTCTCCGGTTGGTGTATCTACCCTGGCCCTGTTCCAACGAGGAGTACGAGCGTCGAATGTCTGAGGTGATCGCACAGGCAAGGGAGGCCGGTGTGACGCATATGGCGTTCGGTGATCTGATGCTTGAAGATATTCGGGCCTATCGGATTCGTCAGCTTTCAGGGACCGGTATTGAACCGCTCTTTCCTTTATGGAAACCGTCCGGCGGGACTGCGGCCTTGGCCAAACAGATGATTCAGGGTGGGGTGAAGGCGGTGCTGACCTGTGTTGATCCAAAACAGCTTTCGGAGTCGTTCATCGGCTGGTCGTATGACGACCTCTTGTTGTCGGAGTTGCCCGCTGCTGTTGATCCCTGTGGTGAGCATGGTGAATTCCATACCTTTTGTTTCGATGGACCGATGTTTACCCATGCCATCCCCATTCAGGTCGGCGAGATTGTTATGCGCGACGGATTCTGCTTTGCCGATGTGATACAGGCATTGCCGACGGAGACGAGTTAACGGAGGCAATCCGTACGCATGGGGGATAGCTCTCCATGATACGTGCCGGAAGGGGATAAAGGGTATGTGGGCGATTAGGAGTTGGATTCAGAGGCACCAGGTACTTCTTCGATGCGGATGGTCTTGATCCATTCGGCCACGACGATGTCTCGGTCGCTCATCGGCATCCCGGCGTACTTGTGAAACATCTGCGTGCCTCGGCGGCGGCGCCAGGTGAGGAACTGCAGAAAATGGTTTCGACATACGGATTGTGTCCCGGCCGGGGCATAGGGTTTGGCTTGGCAATTGGGAACACGGCAGTTAGTGTCTTGCATGGGGCGGCTCTCCTCAGGGTCAGCAGTATGCCGGTCGCCATCCGAGATTTTCAAGCCCTGAGAGACTCCCGTGTTTGTCATGGTTTCTTGTATATGAGCGTGGGGCACCCCTGATGCGCCGTATCGTGTGTTTTGTCTTCTGTGCTCTCATATCCTCAGTCTCGACCGGCTGTGTCTTGCCCTCGCGTGACGGGCTTCCGGCTGAGAGCCCCTTCCGAGAACCGGTCGTTCTGTCGAACGATCTCTTGCCTCAAGGCATTGCGGTCGGTGACGTCAGTGCAACGGGCGCTGTGCTTTGGCTGAGAACCAATGGCGCGGCAGCGGTGCGGGTTGAATGGGCGACGCCTGCTGTGTGGGATGCCGCTTCGAGGTCGGAGACGGTGGGGGCAGAGGTATCGCGAACGGCGCAGTTCACGATGACCGAGGAGTCGGATTATACGTTGTCGATTCCACTCGGAGGATTGGCTCCTGCCGCTCGGTATCGTTATCAGGTTGTTATCGAACGACGTGAAGACCCTGGCCCTTCAGGACAGGCAAGACTTGCAGCAAGAGGGGAATTTACGACGCTGCCGGATATCATCAGCTCGGCATCGGTCACCTTTGCCTGGAGTGCGGATCTTGGGGGGCAGAGCCGGTGTCGGCAAGGAACGGTCGGTTATCCGATTTTTGATGTGATGCGGAAGCAGAATCTCGATTTCTTCCTCTTTCTGGGGGATACGATTTATAGCGATTATGCCTGCCCTTCGCCGCCGAACGAGCCTGGTGCGGATTTTGTTGCGACGACATTGGACGAGTATCGTGCGCGGCACCGATATCAGCGGGGTGCGGTCTCGCTTCGCCGATTGTTGGAAGTCGTTCCGGTGTATGTGACGTGGGATGATCACGAAGTCCGGAACGATTTTTCCGGACCCTTTGATGATCGGATGCCGAACGGCCTGCGAGCCTTGCGGGACTATTGGCCGATCACGTCCCCTTCGGACGATCCGAACCGCCTGTATCGGTCGGTTCGCTATGGTGCGGACGTGGAGCTCTTTATTCTGGATACCAGGCAATATCGGAGTCGTAATGTCGATCGCGACGGGCCGGACAAGACGATGTTGGGGGCTGCGCAACGGCGGTGGTTGATCGAGAGCCTCACGCATTCTTCGGCGACATGGAAAGTCATCGCTACGTCGGTGCCCCTGTCTATTCCGAAAGGTGGCCCCGCGTATAGCGACGGCTGGGCCGCAGGCCCCGATGCCCCGGGATTCGAACAGGAGCGACAGGTCATCGTCGATGCGATACTGCGTCGCAAGATCCGCAATGTCGTGTTTCTGGCCGGCGACGTCCATTACACGCAGGCCAATGCCTATGATCCTGATGCCGACGGGGTGATCGACTTTCATGAATTTGTGGCTGGACCGCTTTCTGCAGGGCCCGGACGAGAAACGCCGGCCAACGATGACTTGCATCCGACGCGGTTGATCAATGAGGGGGGCTACGACAATTTTGGGCTTGTCCATGCGAACAAAGATCTGTTGACGATCACGATTATCGATGCCGCAGGGGGTGCGCGATTTTCACATCGTCTGAGAGCCCGATAGCTGAGGGATTCTCTTGCCGCCCCTTGCAATCCATGCCGATTGCCGGTTACGGTACATGTTCATTTTTGCGATGTTGATGCGATGTTGAAAGGGGAGCACGTCATGTCAGGATTGATGTCAGCGGATGATATTTTTTCCAAAGCCGAAAGTGCCGCAGTGGCCGCTACAAACCCGGATGAAAAGGCCATGCAGATAGATTATACGGCGTTGAAAGCCAACATTCGGGCGGCGCTGGGAGAGCGGAAAGTCGCGTTCTGTCATGTAAACAAGTTTTTGCCGGAAGGGTATGAAGATCAAGGTCGGTTCAACATGGTGCTGTTGACGGCGGGACATGTTGTCTTCGACATGGTGATCGGTGATTCATATTTTCGGTACGATGTCGTATCGGTCGGCCAATTGGACAAGGTGCAATTGATTGATGCCGTGTGGGACAACCGGGAGAAGCGGCGGGAAGACCCGTTCATGAGTCTGCGGTTGATGCATGGTGAGGAAGCGCACCTCTTGCTGGCGTTGGACAATGAGGAGCGCGCCAGTGTGGTCGCGTTTGCAGGGGCTATCGCGGCGGCAAGAAATCCGGAGAAGTAGCAGTATGTCTCTCGCGGCGGTAATTGGGTCAATCAGTTGCCGTCGCGTCTCTCTTTCTCTCTTCCCCCACGATGAATAGTGTTGTTTCACCGGCACTGAAGTCTTTCAGCCGAAATGTACATGTCATGATGCCCCTCTGATGGGTAGCGTCATTCACTTATTCCATTCCCGCCCCGCCGACACGCAGAGTGCTTCCTTTCTCGAACACAGTAGAGTTCTGTCGCAGGCAGCGGAACAACTCAATAAATATACGTAGTCAGGCTCGCACGAACAGAATGCTCCGGCAATCGCACGAGCGATCCCGTTTGTCCTGACTTCGTTGACTTTGTTGAGCACACGTTTTTCAAGGTTCGCGTTCAGTCCATCGAACCGGATGACGGATGGTTTCCCCGCAACCTGGTAGGAGCAACCGGATCGTGCGCCGTCGTATGGCATCGAAGGTAACCTCCCGCTCCGTGAGTTTTTCTCCGGAATAGCGGTTCCGTCTCAAGACAGGTCGGATTCGTGTGTTTTCACTCTACATGCCAATCAATTTCCGGACGGGCCAGGGTCTTTCGTCCAAGGTCGGCTGGTACCTTGCCACTACCTGCCCCATAGCATGTGGCTGCCGCATTGGTGCTGATGTGATCGAGATGTGCAGATGCCGAGTTTCCAGGAGGAATTAAGTAATCCATGCTCAAACCGATAAGGAGATGGTTGACCTGTGTCGGCGGTTCAGTCGGCCGGTACTTGAATGCAGCCGAGGAGGGGGTATGACGGAGCGAATTGCGTACAGACCTGTAAATACGGTTGGAGCATGCTTGATTGTCATTGTAACGGTGCTTGGAGGGGCCGTCATGGTCGAGGCGGCTGACCCGACTGTGAAGCCGTCATCGTCGACAACAACCGATGCCCTTAAGAAGAAGAAAACAGGGAAAGCGCAAGGGAAATCCAACGTGCAGCCGACAAAGCGTCGACAATCCAAATCGAAAGGGACGGCAACGGTTACCCCTATGGAACCGGGTAAAGATGGGAATAAGCCGGCGGCATCAGTTCGCAACCAGGATTCAGTTGGGCCGACTGCCGCGCCGATAATTGTTCCGGCTCCGAGTGATGCCGACCACGTGTCGCCGGTGCATCGATATGGCTCTATGGATCGTGAAAAAGCAGTCATCACGGGTCAGGCCTCAGAAGAGAATCGGGCGGTGCCGGTGGGCAATGAACAGCTGTCTCCTTACAGTAATCGTGCGGCAGGGATGGCGTCTTCCATAACAATGGAAGGCCAGGGAGTACAGCAAATGCCTGCCGCCATCCTCAAGCAGTTTATAGAACTGCTTGAGCGTAATGAACAATTGCCGGATGAGATGAGCAACAGCGATCTCTACAAGGGAAATCGGGTGTTCTTCCGCGGCGGCTATGTCGGCATGATGAGTGATCGAAAAGGAGAAATTTTCACCGATACGCTGACACGAACCAATCCGGCCGACAAGGGGTACTATGTCGGGGCCGGACTCGACCTGTTGCTCGCCCGCAATCTCTGGGGATTGCTGAAAGGGGCGTCGGTCTTTGGGGAAATCAATGTGGAATATAAATGGCTTCAATCGGCGCGGACAACCGTGGCAGCGCCGGCCCTGCTAGGTGATACGACGCCGAACAAGGTGAATGTGACCATGTTGACGGTCAGTGTGGCGCCAAAGCTCAAGTTCAACGAGGGGAAAGCCTTTCGTCCGTGGATTATTC
Source organism: Nitrospira sp. (assembly GCA_029879905.1). Classification (GTDB taxonomy): domain Bacteria; phylum Nitrospirota; class Nitrospiria; order Nitrospirales; family Nitrospiraceae; genus Nitrospira_D. The sequence goes on from JAOUPN010000008.1 coordinate 17,407, forward strand.
CCGCCGGATTGGATGTCCATGTCATCAGCCCTCCGTCGAATCGCACACAATATCTCGATGTGGGAGTACAGTTTGCGGCCGGTTTTGAGTACCAAGTCTGGAGAGAGTTCAAGGTCGGCGTGGAAGGCCGGTATCACCTGGCTGCAAACCACACGCAAACCGTCAATAGTTTTTGGAATGCCGGCCCCTATGTGAGCATTGGATTCTGAGGCTCGCCTCTTCTTCTCGCGCCCCCTTGAAGAAGGGGGCGCGTTGTCTATAACAAATACGACCCTTACTTCGTGTAGTCTGGTATCGCCTCGTTGCGATCAGTAAATTGGAAAAGAAAAAGGGGACATTCTTCTTTTTTGTTGAGCTGTCCCGTCCGCGCGGGCAGTGAGTCGTGTGGGCGCGATTCGCGTGGTCGTTACTCCTCACGCATCAACTCCCATCCTTCATCGCTCGTCTTGACGGCCTTGCCGACGATTACAAGGTGATTGAGAATTCGCACGGTTGTTTCTTCAGTACCGCCTGTTTCGGCTGCAACTTGCTCTGAGGTACGTGATTCACCGCTCTGTGTGAGAGCCTGGAGAATAGGGGCTTCATCTGCAGGGAGTATTTTTCGTAACGATACGGTTCCCTTCTTCAAGCTTGCGGGTGCGCCGAATTGTTGTGTGCTGTACCCTTCCCAGGTACCGCTAAGACCTAACCCCGTACCGTCATCGTGCAACAAGACAACTCCGCAATACTGAATGGCAGCCGCACTCCAATAGGAGAAGGTGATCCATCCATTCGAAGACACCACACCCTCCATGGGATAAAACTTTGCGATGTCACCGATCCGGTCAATGCCTGTTTTGGTGTTGTATCCGACGGCTCTGATTCGGTCATCGGTTGTCCAGAAGTATAATTCGTCCCGTTCGTACGGATGCGGCTTGCCGGCTTCATCATAAAAGTCCCAATCTGCGAGCCAATAGCCATCGAGCATCTTCGCGCGATCGTGGTTGTGAAAATGGTGATTGAAGAGCCCGCGAGTTTGAGCCACGACCTTGTGGGAGGCTACGACGCCCTCATACCGTTGAAGGAGAGCATCAAGGAGCGCTTCGTCGGTCTCGGACAAGTTCTCGTTAGGGTAAAATAACTCTTTGCACAGATCGGCGACCGCCGCGCTCTTCGATACATCGCGTGCTTGAAACCTCGAAAAGACCGGGTTAATGGCGTCTTTTTTTAAGTAGCAGAAGACGGGAATGAATTTCTTGTCCATTCCGTAGGCCACGCCGGATTCCCACAAGACCCACGGCCGATCATTGGAGCTTGGTGTGAGTATCGCAATGGTCGTATGCGCCTCGGTCAATGCCCTGTCGATCTTGTCCGCCCACTTTTCTCCTGACTGAATGCCGCGTCGACTGTCTTCAGCAAGAAAGGGGACTTCGGTCTTGCCCGGGAGCGATCGAATGATGTCCATCCATGCGCGAGCAAGTGGTTCATCTTCAGATGCATGTGAGATGAACACCGTGACTTTCTCTTCCATGATGTTCCTCCCTGTGCCTCATGGCGCTCGCCCGTGCCGTTCTGTGGTTTCAGAGGTATCTATTGGGAGCCGGGAGTATGTGGTGTCGGCCTATCACCGTACGCCTGTGAGCAAATTGGGCGGCGGACCGATCGGCTCGAAATTCCTCAGCAACGGCACATCTTTTTTGTGCAACCACATGACATCATGGTTATATGAGTCGCGCGGTCCTGACCCTCCGGTGAATGTTGCGCCGTCAGGCATAAACGTCCAGCACATATCCTCGCCGGAGGTATTGATGGTGTCGCCGAGGTTCAACGGCTCTTGCCATTCGCCTTGTGGGTTTTGGTGAGAAATCCACTCGTCATGCCCGCCTCGCGATCCCATGTCAGGACGAGTGCTGGTGATAATCAGGCTCTTCCCGTCCTTTGACAGGCCGGTCCAGTGGAGATGGTCACGGTAGGGGGAGTTGATGCGCGGGCCAAGGCTCTCGGGCTTCTGCCACTGGCCGTTCTTTTTCTCGACTTTCCAGATGTCGCTGTCCTGCGTCACCCCCGGTTGCTGATAGCTGAAGTAAATGAGGCTGTCTGAGACGATAATCGGACAATGTTCTTCACCGGTGGGCGTGTTGATGTGCGGAAGTTCCGGTACATCGTTCCAGTTTCTGGCCGACTGCCAGACCCCGTTGACCTTCTGGGTCACATAGAGGTCGCCGGTGGACATATTGCCTGGTTCGTAGCGGGTGAAATAGATGACATTGCCGTCGTCCGAAAAGCTCGGCTCCAATTCCCAGGCTGCGGTATTGATATTCGGTCCGACGGTCGGATCAATACCGGGTCCTAAGTGGATCGGGGTTTGCCATGCTCCGTTCACCTTGTGCGCCATCCAGATGTCGAAGTTGTAGGGCACTCCCGGTGAGGGAATACTGCCTTGACGGCCTGAAACAAAGATGGCTGTGTTCCCATCGGTACTGTATGTGATCTCGATTTCCGACTCCGATGAGTTGATCGGCTCCCCCATGTTTTTCGTGAGGGCCGATGTGACGTGTCCCTGTCCGCCAGATGATGTCTCAGTGCCGGACATGGCATGGGCGCCGGTTGAAGCCAGGAGAAGCGTGAGTAGCGTCAAACGATGAATGGACTGAAAGACATATGCGTTCATGTGATTTCCCCCTCCTGTCATCGTGAGTGACATATATAACCGCACGCGATGGTCAGCAGGTTTCAGCAAGGGCTCTGAAAAGGCTAAGGCTAAGGTCGAGGTTAAGGTGAAGGGGAAATTTGAAGTCGCTCAGCCTTAGCCTCAGCCTTGACCTTTTCAGCACCCTGTCAGATTTCTCCTGCATTGAATTGCCTGACTCGTTCTGCCGGGATGCTGAGCGCGGCTAAGAGGTAATCTTTTAGCTCTTGGCTGAACGGCTGAACCGCAAGGGCATGCTGCATACAGAGCAGCCAGGCATCCCGTTCCTCGTAGCCGATTGGAAATCGTTTATGTGCGACGGGAATACTGATCGGGCCGTAATGCTGATGAAACAACCGTGGCCCACCTAGCCATCCACTGAGAAAATACGTCAGTTTCCTGCGTGACTCGGTGAGATCTTCCGGATGCATCGCTCGGATGATCTTTGCCTCCGGCAGCGTATCCATCTTGACATAAAATTCATCGACTAACTTCGTGAGGCCCTCAAGCTCGCCTGCCGCTTGGTAGGGGGTCATCTCGACGCGATCTTCCTGCTCGGTACTGTTCATATGAATCCTTTTTGGTGTTTCGTGAACATCTGTATATGTGACGGGTAGAAGATAGCTCTGTGAGGTGTTCTTTTCAACCGATGTGGAGGACTGGGGTTTGTGTGTTGAAAGGGTATCTGGTGCAGAAACTGATGAAAACCTGGCTAAAGAGATACGTAAGTGATTCACTTAATTCGACCATTCAAAAGGCCGGTAAAGGAATGTAGTCAAGGAGGCGACATGATAGAGCGAATTACACGCAGGCAAGAGTTGGTGATGTGTGCGGGGTTGATGATGGCAGTGCTCGGAGGGGGTGTCATGGTTGAGGCTGCGGACACGTCTTTAAAGCCGTCGGTGTCGGCAACGGGTGATAGCGTGAAAAAAAACAAGGCAAGAAAATCTCAACGCAAGTCCGGTTCGCAACCGACAAAGCGGCGGCAATCGAACGCAAAGGGGACAGCAACAGTGACCCCTTCGGGATCAGGGGACGGGGTGGCACCGGCGTCGTCAGCCCGCAGCCAGGTTCCTGGGGAGCCGACTGCGGCGCCGATGACTGTTCCAGCTCCGAACGGTGCCGATCAAGCGGCACCGGTGTATCGGTATCGTCCTATGGATCGAGAAAAGGCGACGGTCTCGGGTCAGGCTGCAGAAGGCAATCGGGCTGTGCCGGTGGGCAATGAACCGCTTTCTCCATACGGCAATCGAGCGGCGGGGGCGATGCCCGCTATCACAATGGCGGACCAGGGTATCAAACAACTGCCGGCCACGATGTTGAAACAGCTTATGGAATTGTTGGAGCGCAATGAACAATTGCCGGACGAGATGAGCAACAGCGATCTCTACAAGGGAAATCGGGTGTTCTTCCGTGGCGGCTATGTCGGCATGATGAGCGATCGCCGGGGTGAAATCTTCACCGATACTCTGACGAGAACTAACCCCGCCGACAAAGGATACTACGTCGGAGCAGGGCTTGATCTGTTACTCGCCCGCAATCTCTGGGGATTACTGAAGGGGGCTTCGGTCTTTGGGGAAATCAATGTGGAATATAAATGGCTCCAATCGGCGCGGACAACCGTGGCAGCGCCGGCGTTGCTTGGTGATACGACTCCGAACAAGGTGAATGTGACTATGTTGACGGTCAGTGTGGCGCCAAAGTTGAAGTTTAATGAGGGGAAAGCCTTCCGTCCGTGGATTATTCCGGCCGGGCTTGATGTCCATGTCATCAGCCCGCCGTCGAATCGCACCCAATATCTCGATGTCGGGGTGCAATTTGCCGCCGGCTGTGAGTACCAAGTGTGGAGAGAGTTCAAGGTGGGCATAGAAGGCCGCTATCACCTGGCTGCCAATCAGACACAAACGGTCAACAGTTTCTGGAATGCCGGTCCCTATGTGAGTATCGGGTTTTGAAGCGTGCCTGATTGGAATAGTTGGGCCGCGGATTCGTTCCTGTCTTCACAGGTCCCCTTTCTTCAAGGGGACCTGTGAGACGGTGTCAGAGTTCGTTGAAATTGTTAAACGGTGGCCGGAGTACCATTTCCGCGCGAGCCATTTTTGTCGGCGACCCTCTTGTCTCCTCGTTCAAGTGTCTTTCGGTCGGGGTATCAATTTCTTCTCAAAGAAATTGTACTCTGACCCCTATTTAGGGAGTACTCTTCCTCAATGCAAGATGTGATGGCGCTGGGCATAAGAAACGGCCCTAATATTGGAGCTCACATAGGGGTGACAACGCAAGCATAAAGCCTGTCGGATGTAACGACGGGCTTGATCTCGCGGGCCACAAATCAATGGCCATGGTTGACACCGACTTGGTTGATCAAGATTTGAGTGTGCGAACCGTCGTGTATGGTAAGCGTATCACGCGAGGAGAATATATCAGGCCTTTTGTGAGTTTGCGGACATGCTGTAGTGAAAGGGCGGGTATGGTTCCCGTGTGAAGAAGGGAGGGGTGTTATTTTACAGACGAAATGGCTAAAGGCCCCACCTTTTCAGATATTCATCATGGGACGAATTGTCCAGCCGTCCTGGTAGGCATCACGTTCGTTCTCGGAGGTAAGTCAATAGTCAGGTCAGGCCTCAAAATTGTGAGCCTCCGCTAATTCGTCGGGGAATTCGGCATCAACCCAATTGTCATGTGGAACGCATCCTTGCGGGCGAAAATCCCGATGGGTTAGCTCCCATCGCTGATTTAGATAATCGTTCATACTATCAGGCGAAGATTCGATGTGTGGCTAATTCAGAATAGCAGAGTGAAAAGTAGGGCGTGAGTTTGGTGTAACTGTGAGCCAAGAGGGCGGAGTTCGGTAGAATCGTCAATTGAACTCCGCCCTCTTTCCTTTCCAGGTCAGCCCGCGTAGTCTGAAGAGCCTGGCACCTTTTCTAGCGTGTTGATGCTGATATGCGGCCACCGGGCACGATCAGGATGTCCGTCTTCACGTGGACGGAAGAAGTCCATAATCACAACTTGGGAATACTGCAGGCGCAACTTGGGATGACCGTACTTGTCTTTCTGTTTCAATTCTTGAATCCAGAACGTCGACTTCATGCTCACCGGCTCCGCTTGCTTTGTAACGAATGGAGCGTTGACGATGCCGGCGCTTTGTCGCGTGGTATCGACAGTGAGGACTGTCGTCCGCTCAATATCAATGCCTTGGTTTGCAAAGCGGAGAATCTCATTCATGTCTCGCGGATTGAATCCGGGAAATCCCGGAACACCGGCTGCTGTTCCCTTAAACGGGCTTTCGATATAGTGCTTATACGGTGCCAAATACGGATCGGGTGCGCCGTTGCCGTTATCCGTTAAGACATCGTAACCGGGTGAGGCAAGGTCCTCAAAACGGCCGATGGGGAGACCGCTGACTGGTGGGATTGTTGGCATGCCTTTCACTTCGCTGGCCGTGCCGAGTGCCAATACGGCATTCCCGTGCGGAATGTTTGCCAAGCGGGCAACTTCAAGCACTGATTCCACAACCTCTATGCCTCCTTTTGCTATCCCGCCTCCCTTCACAGGGGCTAAGTCTTTATCCACGGCCCGTAAGTTCTTCATGTAGAGCCAAAGGCCAGGTTCGTGGTGTATCGGTTTTCCGGGGTCTCCCGCAAGACCGCCGCTATCCGGATTGTCCTCAGCCGCTACTTGGGTTATCGATTGTTGATAATCGAGTGCCACGACGAACTGATCATTCTCCGGGCTCCCTGGGGGGTTGTGGGTGTTGTCGACCACTTCCTCTAGGCCACGGTTTTCAACGTTGTCACCGACAAACGTGAAATCCAGAGTTTCATTATATTGATTCATGAGAATCCGATACTTAAATAGACCTCCATCGAAAGGAAGGGCAATCATGTTCCATCCGGTTCCTTTTCCCTCCCACGTCCCGGGAAGCAATCCCAGCGGCCCTAATTCCTTTGAACAGGTCTTTGCCTTTTCACGACGTCGTGGATATTGTGTTTTACCTTTCATTGGAAAATGAACCTCCTTTTATTGATAAATATGCGAGTCGACTGTTCCAGTGTGCGTTCTTCTGCCAGTCTTCTCCGCATGGGTGTGTAATGTCTGGCAAATTCATGTTTGTCTCTTCAAGATGGGCACTCTGGTCTACTCTTTACAGCCTGGACCAACGGATCAAGACGCGATTGTGTCGCAGGCTCTTTACGTAGAAGCTGTGGTGTAGCACGTCAAGAAGAGGCTCAGCGTTGTTGAGTCTCCTTTGAATGCCGCCAAGACATTGCGTGTTCGATACTGCTTGATATATTTCCGTATAAGACGGTTTCTCTTCTCCCATCTGCGTACGCAAAGAGCGGGCCACATTAAGATCGTTTCAGCTGGTATAACTTACAAAGACTTACAATGTAATCTAGGGTGAAGTAAATATACGTAGTGGATCATTTGGATTCTAGGTGAATCAAAACAGATTCAGTTGAGATGTGGTGATGGGAGAATGTGCGGTACGAAGAGAGTCTTGCGGGCATCGCGGATTCATACAATAAGTGCAATTTCTCATCGTCGGCGACTGGACTAAGATGACGGCGTCCAGCCGACTCACTCAACAAAAGGAATTGCACGATGATCCACTACCAGCATCTGAGCCATGAGGAACGATTCTATATCCACCAGGCGGTCCGCGAGGGCAAATGCAATGTGGAGATTGCCCACGCGCTGGGGCGCCACCCCTCCACGATCAGCCGAGAGAAGAAGCGGAACATGTGGCCCAGCGCCCATCTGTACACCTATGACTGGGCGAAGTATTTTCACCACCAGCGGCAACGCCGAGCCCAGGCCTGCAAACACCGGAAAGTTACCGGACAGACTGAGGCGTTGATGGTGGCATTGCTCAAGCGGTATCTGAGTCCGGAGCAAATCAGCGCCTATCTCGAGACGCATCACGCGATCCCCCTCAGCCATGAAACCATCTATCGGTTTATCGACGCCAACCGACACACCCATGGAACCTTGCGCGGATACTTACGCCATGGTGGAAAGCAGCGGCGCAAACGGTATGGTTCGGGGGCGCGGGCCTCGCGGATTCCCAATCGGACACCGATTGAGGCTCGCCCGCTCATCGTGGCCCAGCGGAAACGAATCGGGGACTGGGAATGCGATACCCTTGTGGGAGGTGATCGCAAAAGTGCCCTCGTCACCGTGGTGGAGCGCAAGTCCTTGTTCACCCTCTGTGCCCCGGTCCCCCAGAAAACGGCGGAGGCAGTTCAGGAGGCAATCGTCCGACTTCTTGCGCCGGTGGCACACCAGGTGAAGACGCTGACGTTCGATAACGGGTCCGAATTCATGCAGCATGAGCAGATGGCCGCCGCGCTGAAGGCCAGGACCTACTTTGCCACACCGTATGCGTCCTGGGAACGAGGGATCAACGAGAATACCAACGGCCTGTTGCGCCAATTCTTCCCGAAGCGCACCAACTTCAAGACGGTGACACGCCCGCAGATCGAGCAGGTGCTCTCCCTGCTGAACAACCGGCCGAGAAAAACGAGGGGCTACAGCACACCCAATGAACTCTTTGCAAAGACGTTTGTCCCCATAATTTCACCCGCAGAAATTGCACTTCTGAGTTGAATTCGCGAGTAGCCAGGCCTTCATCACCATGCCATGACACGAAAACCTGGCCATTGAGTAGTGCGTCTATTTAAACCGCACCGCCACTGCACTTGTGGACGTGAATCTTGGCTAAGGAGACCGTTTAGTTCATTTTTCCCGTCGGCATATCACGGGTCTTCTGGTTTTTGGGTGGCTCGGTCATGGCGCCGGTCGGCATGTCTCCACTCCCTGCGGCGAAGCCGGTACGAATTGCCTTGGCTTTGGTCGCAGACCCTCTTGCCTTCTTTGCGCCACCTTTCTTTGTCATAGCCATGCTCCTGTCTCGTAGGGACTTGTCCACAGTCATTGCGCGTACTGCTACTGTCATCCGCTTGCTGGCTGTCTTTGCCTTCATGCTCAACCGTCTGTCGGATAGGCGAGATGCCGCTCGGGTTGCCAGCTTCAGCACGCCGACGTCTCTATCGTCGAGAAGCTTGCTGACGACCCGTGCGGCTTGTGGGCAATCCGGCAACATCGTTGCGGCATGTGCTGCGGCAACGCGGACAAGCATTGCACGCGACTTCGACGCATCCCCCACAATAGTAATGCCGTCGGTATCACCCATCATACCGGCAAGTGATACCGCTTTGGATGCCAGTGACACATCAGGGGATGCAGCAAGTTTGCGCAGATGCTGCATGGCGCCGGCTGCCTTCTCGACGAGGGACATATAGTCGGGTTCGTCAACATCGAGCATCGCCTTCAGTTTTGTATAGCTAATCGGCATCATCGTCTCCTTTTGGGAACAGCCCAGTTACCCGATATTTTGTGTGAACGGGCTGTTGTCCATCGTTTGTACTTCGCTGGTAACGAGATCGGGAGGTGGGTTCGTAATATTGTTGGTGCCGCTGCCCATCATCAACCTGTCAGTTGGGCTCACATGCGGAAGCCCCAGGACATGACCGATTTCATGTCCGAGCGTCCATTCGCTCGCAATGGATGCTACCACCGCAGATGGCTGGTTGGCCGGGTGGGCGGCACAACCGTTGAAGCTTGGATTCGTCGAGCGCACGAAGTAGGCGACGACGTCGTTGGTCCCGACACTGTTGCGGTTCGCCATCAGCTGTGTTTGCTCAGTCGTCACGCTCCCCATCGTGCAGGCACCCACGTCGAGATCGTTGAGCAGGGGGAGATTCAGCGTTTGGTCGCTCACTCGATGCACGCGTATCCCGTACGTGGCGTAGACATCGATCATATTGTCGACCATCCTGTCGATAGAGAACCTCGTAGGTTGACTGAGTACTTTGACATGTAGCCGCACGGTTGGACGACTCTCCGTCCACCATTTATGCCAGAGCGCATTGTTCATGCCACGGGCAAATACATCGATCCGACCAAGACTCCAGGACACTGCCGCGGGTGTATTGTCGATGACTCCACCGAGCGAGTCCCAGCCGCTCCATGCCCCGTTGAACCATTTGTGCCAGAGCGCGTTGTTGGTGCCTTTGACGAAGACATCGAGCCGTCCCGGGGCCCACGAACTTGCCGCCGGACCGGCGGTCAGTGTGCCGCCAAGGGATTCCCAGTTGTGCCATGTACCGTTAAACCACTTGTGCCAGAGCGCATTGTCCATGCCACGGGCAAAGAGATCGATACGCCCCGACGACCACGACACCGCGGACGGCGTGTTGTCGATGACCCCACCGAGTGATTCCCAGCCGCTCCAAGCCCCGTTGAACCACTTGTGCCAGACGGCATTATTGGTGCCTTTGACGAAGACATCGAGCCGTCCAGGGGCCCATGAACACACAGCTGGACCGGAGGTCAGCGTACCGCCAAGGGATTCCCAGCTGTGCCAGGTACCGTCGAACCATTTGTGCCAGAGCGCATTGTCCATGCCACGGGCAAAGAGATCGATGCGCCCTGATGACCAGGACACTGCGGCAGGGGGACTGTCAATCACTCCCCCGAGCGATTCCCAGCCGCTCCATGCGCCGTTGAACCACTTGTGCCAGACGGCGTTGTTGGTGCCCTTGACGAAGACATCGAGTCTCCCTCCTGCCCATGAACTGACTGCCGGTCCGGCGGTGATGACGCCACCAAGAGATTCCCAGTTGCTCCACGCCATGCTCACGCTCCTTGTTGAGTTGACCTCTGTGCCGGTCGTTGCCTCAACGCTGAGGAAGAAAGGTGCCGAGGCAAAAATATACGTATTAGATAGGCTAATTACTCCAGATGAGGGGATTTGTCAAATGTAGAGCCCCACGGCTTACCAGCCGTGGGTTCCTGCGAAGGCGGGTGAATCCGCGATAGAATTTGCACCGCGCAAATAGGGTCAAGTCTTGCAACAGAACATTTGTGTCCTGTCCGTGCGGGCAGTGACGGTGATGTGGCACGTCGCTGCCGGATTTTGTGAGCCATCCCGTCTTAGCGAGCTATCGTGACCGGAATGATTTTCGTGTTTGAGTGATTTTTCCGCTGTTTCCCGTCAGGCACTCCTTCTTCGCTGCGCTCGCGGGGTGCTGGGCCTGTTCATGCGACAGGACTAAGGACCGCTTTAGAGCGATGCAGTCTCGGCGACGAACTCCGCTCGTGGCCGGATACTGACGGTCGCAAATGGCCCATTTCCCCGGCCCCTATGGTTTCGTGAAGAGTCAACCGTTCTGTGCGATAACCGGTCGGTCATTGTACGGGCGAAAGAAGGGGCGGCGAGGACTGGTCTTACTCGTTCAGCATAGGGCGTTACGAAAGTGACGGCTCTATCACGAGAGGGATCAGTCGATGCCTTGGAATGTCAACGGCACCGCACTGTTGTGCGTTCTTCCGGCGGCGCTTATTCCACGGATTGTTCCAGCGGAGTCGTGGAAATCATGATCAAGTCACGCACGAAACTCACAATGTGGTCATGCCAAATATCGTTATGCCCTGCGATTAAATGCGTGTCCACCTGGATATTGAGGTAGGGGTTGTTGGGGACGGTTTTCCCCAGGTGAATGAGTTCCGTATTTTCAAAGAGGAATGACCCTGATGCCTGTTGCTCCGCCCAGAGGGTTTGCAGGGAGCGATAATTAAAATCCTTACTGCGTTTGGTGGAAGCGGTGAGCGGAATAAGGCGGTGTGTGAGATAGGGAGAAAAGTGGCCGACGGTATGTCTGTCGGCTTGGCCCTCTGCAATGTCCATCGGAATGTCTTTCCCTACCTTCTCGCATGTATGCCGATGAATGGTCGTATGTGTTTCAAAAAATGTGGAAAACAATCGCCCAGCTGGAAAAGCCCAGCCGGTTGCTCGATCGGTTTCGGATGTGAGAATAGCCAGTTTCGGCAATTGAGTTCGGAAATAGCCGCGGCAATAGTCTTGAGAGATGTCGTACAGTGTTGCGTAGCGGAGTGCCTCAAATGCCGGGTTCATCAAGACCACCAGATCGCCCAGGCCATTGGCATTTCCGGTCGATGTTTTGTGTGTGCGGCTATCGATAAAGCGATCTTCGAGGATTTGTTGGAGTGCCGTATATAAAATCGCACCGCCGAAGCTGTGCCCAATAGTGACAAAGCGACTCTTGAGCGGTTGGGGTTTCGCGGCATCCATGCCGGCTTTCGCGTTGACGATTTCTTCCAGCCTCAACAAGACCTCTGTCACGCCTTGTTGCCCAACTTTATGGGCCGTGTTCTTCCGGTCCCAGAACGTGATGTGTTTCATTACCGGAACGGTCAGAGATTCTCCCCGCCAGCCGATATATACCCCCAGCACTTTACGCTTTGTATCGTTGTCTGTTTCAGCCTGAGAGAGATCGGCAAGCAGGTGACGAAAGTCCTGAATGTTGCCGTCTTCAGGGGACGCATTGTGGTGCCAGCCGTGGATAAAGGTCACAAGCAGCACGTCGTCGACTCCGGCTATCGGTCGATAGGTGTCGAGCATGTTGTGTAATTGTTTGCGATCCCACAATTGCCCCTGATCATCAAACTCAATGAACGAGAGATAATATTCCCCTGGCTGTCCCGGTGCATGGTGCTGTACTGCATGATTCGCGCAATCGCCGGATTGGGTATAGGTGCATGATTGATAGTTCGTGCGGTAGGGGGAGTTTTGTGCGCATGCAGAAAAGGTCAGTGCGGACAAGACGGTGACAAGGAATAGGCTGCGGGAGATCTTCATCATATGATCGCCTTATGTGAATTGAGTGATATGCGATGTTTTCACATGTGTTCGAGCGTGACCGACGTGTGTCTCTATGGGTGTCACATGTTTGCGACGCCGGATTCTCAAGAGAGCCACCTCATGACATCAAGAGGTGTTACGTAATTATCCCTGGGGCAAAAGATGCCTCAGTATCCCTATGGTTCTTGATGATGTCAAGCGTCCATGCTCGTCATAGGGTATTAGGCGTGATGTGCGCGTGAGTTGTCGGCTCAAAGGATGTCGGATGGTACGTACGTATGGAGCGGCTACCTGGAAGTTGTCATCTCACAAGACTTATCGTGTTTGAGGCCAAGGTCATTTTGAGCGGTCCGTCATCTTTTCGAGTCAATCGTTGAGGACATATTCTCAACAGCATGTCCGTTTTCAAACAGCGCCCGATACTTCATGTGGTTAAAGCAGTAGGTGACATAGGCCATCGTGAGAAGGTAGCAGGCGGAGATGGTGATCCCTGCACAACCGACAATGGTTGCCTTGTCTGCAATCCAAGCAGCCTGTTTGATGTCTAACCATTGGATGCGTTCTGCGTTCCGAACGTACTCGGGAAGATTCAACCCCGTGAACACTGAGAACGCAAGCCCTATGCAGCCTCCCGCGAGTCTCGGCCATGCTTTTCGACGGAACCAGCCTTCGGTTTTAAGAGAGAGGCGCCTGCCCTCTTTTTGTGCCGACTCAAGATCGTAATAGTCTCCTTTGTACTGATCGTCTTGTTTCCCCTCTCTGGTTACCGGAACGTGAAGGGAGAAGAAAGGGGTTTCTTTGACACGATATTCCCGTTTCTCGTTCAACCAAATCAGAATGCGACGCCAGGCCACCATGCCGCGCACAAGGTTGGCGAATAGGCTCGGACGAGGTTTCCATCGACTCCAAAATCCACTTTTGACTCGCTGGCTATTGCGCTGCTCCGTTACAATCATTTCTTGCTGATACGCATGGCCCGGGTTCGGCGCAAGCCAGAGAAGGATGGCGGCAGCAATGGCGGAGACATAGGAGAGCGCAAATCCGTTCGTCCATAGGCTGATCCAGCCATAACTCAAGAGAATACCGGTCAGTATTGCGGCTAGGAATGGAATCCGGAAGTAGGCCCATATCAGAGCCGTTTCGTAGACCCCCGGTTGTTGAATAAACGTGGGGTCGAGGAACGTGCCTTTTTGACCGTCGTCAATGACTTCTTTCACCAGTCGTGTGAAGAGCTCGCGGTCTTTCCAATATTGGACATGTGCAGCTCCTGGTACGGGATAGCGACGGAACACGACATCCCGAAAGGCGACCTGGGTGGGTTCGTACTTGAATATCTTTCGGTAGTTTTGGGATTCACAGGCAGTATCAAGGTGATGTCCGACCGGGTCCTGTTCGTCGCACAGGTTATAGTGCAGGATTTTTTGATCCAATTTGTCCAGCTCAGATTGGTCGAGCCAATTGTCGGCCCAGCTTGGGTCAATGCCGGAAAGTGGCTTCCCGTTATGTACGTGTTTGCAATCATGAAAGTGGAGTCCCATGTGGCGGTAGTTGTGATGCCAGAGGACATGATACTTGTCGATCGGGGACCCCAGCGAGATAAAGTGCTTCACATGGTGACGCCAGAGCAGCGGCGGAATCGAAGGCGGATCAGCTGATAAATGGGAAAACCGTGATCTCAGTGTCTCCCAATCCTTCGTTCCATCAGGAAGGTTCTGTCGAGGTTTGTCACGAATATCGTGAACCAAGCTTCGCCAATTGGTTTCCTCGTCCTGGTCAGGACAACTATCTCGCTCGATATAGCCAGGAAAGGGAATGGAGTGTGCCGCAGGTCGGATCAGTCCCTCGCGAATATGCTGCGTGGCAAAGGCATAGACCAAGGCATCGAAGCTCAACACCGTACCAAGGCTGTGCGCGAGGACGGTAAAAACCGGTGGAGTATAGGGCTCGTTCGCGGTCTTACGTTCAAACCGGCACCAATTCGCATAATCTCGCAGATAAATTTCATCCAGCATCCAGTGGAAGCGTCGAACGGCTTGACCTCGCGTGCGTGCGTAGTCGCCGTAGAGATGGATATCGCCGATCACGCGATTAAACACCAGATCTTCAAGCTCCGGGGAGATGCGCTTCATGAGCGCCTTGATGGGGATGATTGAGGCATCGATTTCTCGAAGGAGCGGCATGGCCCAAGCCGGCAGCCAGTTGTCCCCGGTAAAGGGTGACCTCATGCGTTTGACGCGTGCGTTGGCCCATTGCTCAGGGGGGGAGCTAAAGGCTTTTGCATGATCTTGCAGAATATCCGCCCAATATAGGTCGACAAAACGGAAATTACGGCCGGCCGTACGCGCGGCACGCGTGCCGTCAAAGATGCCCGTATTGCCGGTGGGATCCACAGGGATACCGCGAAACTCTGACCAGCTGTGTCCTCCGCCGGATTCCCGAATTGATTGGGAGGAGAGATCGGCAGGCATAAGGCCTGCCAGGTCCGGTGAATCGCCCTTTCGAACCTCTGCAAAACGATGGACAACCTCAACGGTCGTTTCATTGTGGCGTTGTTCTCCGATGCCATGGACCACGACAATGTAGTGGCGAGGGAAGGCGGACTGTACGGATGTTGCCATGTCGGGTCCTCAAGAGAAGCGAAGTTCTAGAAGATCGGAGTCCTATCAGTATGATGGTGGAAAGTCAACGAGGCAAAATCGCAAAATCAGCGAGGAGAGTAAGGGGTCTGTGGACCTGTGGGTTCTACGTAAGAGGGATCCCATCGCCCTTGTCTTCAAACCGTATTACGCAGTTGGCCATTGTGTCTCTTGTCATTCCTGCGTGTTTCTTGCGGGAATCCAGGAAATCCGAATCCCTGGATGCCCGCTTTTGCGGGCATGACCCACTGTTCTCCGTCACCGCGTTATGTTCCCATCATACAAAGGGGATTGACCGGTCACTCACAAGCCCACCGTTGAACTGCGGAAGTCGGGTGAAGTGCATATACAGAACGAGAGGTGAATGTCGCTGGAGAAGGTGAATCTATTGTGTCGGTGTTGGTGAGGAAGGGTGGAGATTTGGCCGGAGGGTGGAGGCGGGAGTGGACGGATGGTGTCTATGATCCGGTGTAAAAGGGCAATGCGTGCACCTTGGCCTCATGCCGTATTCCGTCGATGTCCACGGTCAATGTGGTGTCGGGCGCAGAGAAGTCACGCAGGGGAAAGCCGAACGCGATCACGTTGTTCAGTTGCGGGGAGTATGTCGCGCTGCTGACCCAGCCGACTTCGCGGTCTCCGCTGAAGAGCTTGGCGCCTTTGAGGGGTACGGTGGAGTCTTGCAGGACGAGGCCTACGAGATGGCGCCGGACGTTGCCGTAGGTGTCCATCCGTGCAACCACTTCTTGGCCGGGGTAACAGCCTTTGCTTAAACTAAAGGCTTTGTCTTCCAGATGGGCCTCCGGCGGAACAATTTCTTCGTTGAGATCCGGTCCTGCTTTGGGAATGCCCGCTTCCATGCGTAACGCTTCCAATGCATGTCTGCCGATCGGCTTGATGCCGAATTTGGCACCGGCCTCCAGCAGACTTGTCCATGCCGCTACCAGACCGGAAACCGGCAGGAGAACTTCAATGTCGATTTCCCCGGTTTCCTCTGTGCGTACAAGCAAAGCATGACTGCCGCCGATTTGTCCCGTCACGAAGTTCACGGGAATCAGGTCCGTGACGTCCACGCCGAACGCCGATTGAATCACCTGAGCAGCTTTGGGCCCGCTGACCAGCAGCGCCCCCCAGGTCTCGGCACAGTTTTCCATTTTGGCCTTGGTGCCGTAGAGGAGAAACTTGCGCAGGGTATGAAACGTCGTGTCGCCGATTTCACCGACATCTTCCAGCATGACGGTATCCGTCTGCATGTACACCCGGAAATATGTCAGCATCTTTCCCTTATGGGTCAGGAAGCTTGAATATCGGCCTTGGCCTGGTGTGAGCGGAAGGATGTCGTTGCTGATAATGCTTTGCAGCCATTTTACACGATCCTCGCCGGTCACTCTGATCTTGCCGCGATGGGAGAGGTCGGCAAGTCCGACCGCCTCGCGCACGGCTCGATGTTCCGCCGCCACGTCTCCGTACTGGACAGGGACTTCCCATTCGGCGACCTCTTCAAACGTGGCGCCCAGCTGCGTGTGATGCGTATGTAAAGGGGATTGTTTCATTGGTAATCCGTAAGGGGTGAAAGGTAAGGGGTAAGGTGACCGATTCGGAATGTTCTAAGACTTTTCACGCCGTATCTCTTACGCCAAGAGTTCCTCGACTAACTCCTTCGTGCGGGCGGACATTTCGTTTCTGGTGACGATGGTGTTGACCCCGAGCGCTCTTGCCTTGTTCCAGGTAGCGACATCCTCATGGCTCGCGTAGGCGAGTACCGGAATGGCTGTAAACCGTGGGTCTGTTTTCAAGGTTTCGAGTGCCTGAAAGGCATCAACGGCACGGTCATTCATGTCGAGGAGTACGGCGGCCGGGGTTTCGCTCGCGGCCTTCTCCGCAATGTCCGGCTGTGTGCGTGCTTTCTCCAGCCGATATCCCTGGGGGAGCAGGGCATCGCGGACTTTGGTGTAGAAAAAGATATCGTTGACGGCAACGAGAATGGTTTTATTCATAGTGTTACTCCTGGGCTGACAAGAACCAGGCTGACAGGTGTCCGAATCGATAACGAACCCTTTAACCTCTGCGGGAACTTGTCAGCATGGTAGTTTGTCAGCCTGTCAGCTAATTGAGCGAGCTAATCAACCTCCCCAAGGCTTTTCTCGCCAGCGTGTAGTCGGGGTTGAGGGTGAGGGCCTGTTTGTATGAATCAATCGCTTCCGTCCAGTTTCCTTTTCGCTCATACACCCTGCCAAGATTAAGGTG